>JACVCQ010000083.1 GCA_016741945.1 Chitinophagaceae bacterium | reverse complement strand
ACTATAAACCATTCGCTATGAACTATTAGCCATGAACCATTCGCTATGAACCAAATAAAAAAGTCCCGACATACATCGAGACTTTGAGGAATATGTTGAACGTATCGTTGATTAAGCTTCTGTGTTACCTTCAGCGGGTGCAGCTTCTTCTTGCTTAGTCTCCACTTTTTTTACAACCGGAGTATAAGCCCTTTTTGCACGCTGATTTTTTCTGTGCTCTTCATTACGACGGGTTACATTTGCTTCATGCTCATTATGCCATGTCTGGAACTTAGTCATAGCTGTTGCATCATCAAATAGACCCAATTTCACACCTCTTAACAGGTGTTTCAGGTACAACACTCCCTTGAAAGAGAGAATTCGTCGAACTGTGTCAGTAGGTTGTGCACCTTTGTTCAACCACTCTAGTGCTTTTTGACGATCTAATTGGATGGTTGCCGGAACAGTCAGTGGGTTGTAAGTTCCAATTTTCTGGATGAACTTACCATCCCTTGGGGCACGGGCATCGGCCACTACAATAAAGTAGAACGGACGCTTCTTGCTACCGTGTCTTTGTAATCTCATTTTTACTGCCATGTTAAATAGAAATTTATAGGCGTTAATAAATAGGGTGAATCAGGCGGCAAAAATAGGTGTTTGAACGTAGAATTCCAAAGTAAGCTCACCCTAAAAAGTTAATAATATGTTACCTCAATAGTAATGTAGTTCCTTTAAATGTACGATTCCTGCCTCCACTATACATATACATAAAACTCCATACGTATACTCCTTGTGGCTGCTCCATCCCATTAAAACGGCCGTTCCAGCCCCTTTGTGGTTCTTTTGTTTCAAAAATCATTTGACCATTGCGGTTGAATACCCTAAATACAAAACCTGCCGTCCGATTACCAAAAACAGGTCTTAATACATCATTTTTACCATCCGCATTCGGTGTGAAAGCAGTGGGTACATATACTGTATCACAGTTCACACCCGGAATATTTTGTTCGGGTACCAATAATGTGATTGAATCCACCAGGCAATTATTTCCATTCCTGATTTGAACCATATAGTTCCCGGGCAATAATTTTTTTGCTTCCTGTCCGGCTAAAAAGTTTCGGGTATCGATGCTAAAAAAATAAGGTGATTCTGTTCCAAAAACATTGATGATGACTTTACCTCCTTCTTCATTGAAACAGTCGGTAGGCGTAACAAGGGGTTGTATTGTAATCGGCAAAGGTTGGTAAGGTTGTACAGTTACAGTACTTGCAAATGTGCAACCTTGAGCATCTTTTACTGATACCGGATAAGTACCTGAGGCCAGATTCCTGTAATTATTATTATTGCTGTATGCTGAATTATTAAAACTATAAGTATAAGGTCCAACAGTACCTGAAAGATTGATTTGTACAGATCCATTGTTTTTATCACCACAATCGGGAGATATAGAAGTATAGGTAACCACCGGTGCGGGTGTTGATAGAAGCGGTATATTGATAGTGGTATCAAAATTACACGTCGCTGTTATGATTTGTAATGCATGATCGCCTGCGGAAAGATTTGAGAAAGTTCCCGATGTTTGAAGGTTACCACCATCTATTCTAACACCTTGAATGGTAACTCCACTTATAAATGTTAATACCACCGAACCATTGGCAGCGGTACAGTTGGCTGCAGTTATTGAAACATTTGACACTGGCAATGGCGGTCGATACGTTGCAATAATAAAACTGGTATCCAATATACAGCCATTGGTTTCTGTGACTTTTAAAGATTTTCTTCCTGAACTCAATCCTGTAAAAATATTACCAACTACATAAGCAGCATTCTCCAGCGAATATCGAAAGCCAGTATGATTACTATTAGGTGTAATGGTAACAGCACCCGTTAAAGCTCCGCATGTATCGGGAATCGTTAAAGTATTTACTGATAATCGCTCTATAAGCCTAACTGTTGCAAATGTATCTTTTGAACATCCATCAGTGCTAGTTACTTTGATGGCATAAGTTCCCGCAGTCAAATTGGGAAATACGCCTGTTTCATTAGCAGCACCTCCATTATTGGTAAAAGAAAGTTTAGCAGACGCACTGGCGCTGGTGGCTGCCACCGCAATCTCACCTAACCCTGTTCCTGTACATTGTGGTTTAATTGAAATGGAATTTACATTCACCCCTCTCACTTCTCCTGATTCGGTTGGACTTGCTGCATCAAAAACACTGATATTAATAGAGCATAATTTACCAAATCCTACACGTGCTCCCATATCCAACTCAACAAAATCACTACCGCCTATACCATTACCTGCAATACCATACACTTTGTTGGTATTACAATCAATGGAAACATTCATCAGTCCAAAAAAATTAAAGCCCGGCGTTTCCATAAAAAGTTTACTGTTCGGAGGGGAGCTGATATTTACTTCTATTAAACTATAATTTTGTAATCCCCCGGAAGGTCTGGCTGCCATCAATAATTTATCACCGTAAAACATCAAGTCACCGGCAGCTTCATATGGTAATGCCCCAAGTATTTCGGGTTGTGTTAAACCGGAAGGAAGACGAAATAAAGAATAGCCATCCACCCAATATAATGTGCCATTTTTATCAGCTGTCATAGAATTACCTGTACAAAAAACGGAGAGTGGTCGGCATAAGGCAGGATTTGTAAGATCCGCTTCATACAATTGAGTGCCGCTGTTGTAATAAACTTTGTTTTTGTATTGTGCAGCAGAGAAACCGGGTACGTTAAGACTACAAAAATTGGTCAGCTCTTTTGTTTCACAAGTACCGTTGACATAGTCGAATTCAAAGAATTTACCGGTACTGGAAACCAGGATAGCTTTTTGTGCATTGGCATCTGTGACAGCCAAATGGACCATTAATAAAATACATATAGTGTATAGACAGCGCATATGATATCTAGTCTATGACAGTATAGGTCAGCATTTTGTTGTATCAACAATACTTATTAGCGACGCATTCCGGGAAATCTTCCGCCCATTGGCATATTGTTCATCATCTTCATCATCTGTTTCATCTGCTCAAACTGCTTCATGAATGCATTCACTTCCGTAAGATCTTTCCCACAACCTTTGGCTATTCTTTGTTTACGACTAGGTGTTAAACTATCCGGATTCGCACGCTCAAAAGGAGTCATGGAACTAATAATCGCTTCAATTCCTTTGAATGCATCATCATTAATATCTACATCTTTAATGGCTTTTCCTACACCTGGAATCATTCCCATCAGATCTTTGATGTTTCCCATTTTCTTGATCTGTTGCAATTGATCCAAGAAATCCTGAAAATCGAATTGATTTTTACGGATTTTTTTCTCCAGTTTTTTTGCTTGTACTTCATCATACTGTGCCTGTGCTTTTTCCACCAAGGTGGTGATATCGCCCATGCCCAGGATACGTTGTGCCATACGATCAGGATAAAAAACATCCAGCGTATCCAACTTCTCTCCGCTACTAACGAATTTAATCGGCTTTTGTACGGTATACTTAATCGAAAGTGCAGCACCGCCTCTGGTATCACCATCTAATTTTGTGAGTACGACACCAGAAAAATCCAATCGGTCATTAAAAGCTTTCGCGGTATTCACTGCATCTTGTCCGGTCATGGAGTCTACTACAAACAAGATCTCTGTCGGATTAACCGCTGCTTTGATATCAGCCACTTCCTTCATCATGGCTTCATCTACAGCTAAACGCCCGGCTGTATCAATGATGACTACGTTTTTATTTTTTGTCTTTGCCTCTTTGATTGCATTCAGTGCAATTTCAACTGCATTTTTATTCTCTCTTTCACTATAAATATCTACCCCTACTTGTTCTGCCAATACAGTTAACTGATCGATGGCTGCCGGACGATAAATATCGGCGGCGACCAATAAAGGCGATTTGCCTTTTTTATTTTTAAGATAATTAGCCAGCTTTCCGGTAAAAGTAGTTTTACCACTTCCCTGTAATCCGGCAATTAAAATAATGGCAGGATTACCAGTTACATTGAAAACCGCTTCAGAACCACCCATTAATTCCGTTAGCTCATCCTGAACAATCTTGACCATTAACTGACCCGGGCTGATCGCATTGATGACTTTCTCCCCAACGGCTTTATCCTTTACTTTATCCGTAAATTCTTTGGCAATCTTAAAATTGACATCCGCATCAATCAATGCACGACGAATATCTTTTACCGTATTGGCAATATTCAGGTCGTTGATGCGCGCTTCACCTTTTAGGTTTTTAAAGGCTGATTCTAATTTTTCGGAGAGATTCTGGAACATAATTCACGATTTCGGTCTTACACCAATAAAAAAGTGAACCAATCAGAGGTTCACTTTAGGGTTGCAAATATAGTGTGGATTTGTTTATCCGAGATATACCTTTAAGTGTTTACATCTGCTGGTACTTCTGAGTTTGGTAATGGCCTTGTCC
Organism: Chitinophagaceae bacterium; assembly: GCA_016741945.1. Lineage (GTDB taxonomy): Bacteria > Bacteroidota > Bacteroidia > Chitinophagales > Chitinophagaceae > Sediminibacterium. The sequence continues at coordinate 3,932 of JACVCQ010000083.1, read as the reverse complement.
TTAATTTGGCGTACTCTTTCACGTGTGAGGTTAAATCTTTCCCCTATATCTTCCAAACTCAGCGGATTATCGACCCCAATTCCAAAGAAAAAGCAGAGTACTTCTTTTTGTCTTTCCGTTAATGTTTTCAAACTCCGTTCTATTTCCAACCGTAAAGACTCATCATGCACCAGTTTTTCGTCTGTTTTATCTGCATTAGGATTTTCCATCACATCCATTAACGTCCCGTCTTCTCCATCAGATAGTGGCGTATCCATGCTCACATGTCTGAAACCTACACTCATGGTAGCCGCAACTTCTTCAATACTTAGCTCCAACAACTCAGCCAATTCCTGAACAGTAGGTTCCCGTTCAAATTCCTGTTCCAATAGTTGATAGGCTTTGCTAATACGGTTGGTTAGACCCACTTTATTCAAGGGTAATCGAACAATACGACTTTGTTCAGCCAAGGCTTGTAAAATACTTTGACGAATCCACCATACGGCATAAGAAATAAACTTAAAACCACGTGTTTCATCAAAACGAAGCGCTGCTTTGATCAGCCCCAAATTACCCTCATTGATCAAATCAGGTAAAGTCAAACCTTGATTTTGGTACTGTTTGGCTACTGATACCACAAAACGAAGATTAGACTTCACCAAACGATCCAAAGCGCGTTGATCACCTTGTCGAATTCGCATGGCCAATTGAACTTCTTCTTCCGGACTGATCAGATCTACTTTTCCAATTTCCTGAAGATACTTTTCAAGACTCTGTGATTCACGATTGGTAATCGACTTCGTGATTTTGAGCTGACGCATACTCATGGGAAGCAGTTTTGGTTGTGTATTAGGGTAGCGAGACTTCGATCATCAGTTATTCATGGGTTCATCTGTTGGCGTCTTTTCTCCACTCATTAGCAATTTAAGCATTTTTGAAATTTTCTCAAAAAAAATATTTAGCACAATCAATTGAAAAACAATTACTTATACAATGCCTCAGAAATGTCTCTTTTTTACCTATTCAGAAATTGGTCAGTTCGATAAAAAAACATTTGGACGGTATGGATTATTTAATATTATTGCAGCCTTACGAATGAAGGCAGATTAAAGAGAATGTAATGAGCAAAAAGCAGTTATTTACTTTAGAGTTTCCGGTGAGATGTTCCCCAGCAATTCTTTTCGAATTTTTAGCCACTCCTGCAGGTTTACAGGAATGGTTTGCGGATAAAGTAGACGAATGGGAAGGTGTATATAGTTTCTCATGGAATGGTGGCACCCCTGATAAAGCCGCAATAGTTGATCAGGAGCAGGATAAATTCATCCGATTTCATTGGCTGCATTCTGAAAAGAATGAGTATTTCGAATTCAGAATTGAAAAAACAGAAATATCGAACCAAACCATTCTGATCATCAAAGATTTTGCAGAAAAGAATGAAATCAAAGATCAGAGCCAGTTATGGGGCTATCAGGTGAAAGAACTATTTCACAGATTAGGTGCTTAATGTGCCAATAGAGATAATAAAGCATTAAAATTGCTTTCAAAAAAATGATCCATTTCATCCCACTGTTCTAGTGGGATTTTTTTGGCGATCTTCAAAAAAGGTCTGGATGACTGATCCGTCCATAAGTAGTCAAGATATTCGCTAGATTGATAATGTTCGGTATCTATAACATGCTGCCATGGATCATTCCCAACCGAATATAGCCATCCCACGTCTTTTTCTTTCTTTAAAAAATCGATAATCCCTTGCTGAAACTGTGCCTGATACAACCCTGATACATGTAATGTAATGCTGCAATAATGTCCCCACCAGAAAAAACAGCGAATGGCACAAACATCTGATCGCGTAAATAAACGGGGATAATCCATCATTACCCAAGGCAACCCATGATAGTTCTCTCCTCTGGCAATTTTGGGCGTCCACTGCATGAATACTTGTTTGTCCATCTTTCGTACTAACACCTGTTGTCTGAACACTTCACTCAGTTGTCCGAAAAGTTGTTCTGTTTTTTGTAGAATACTTCTCTTTGTTAAAATAAAACGCTCATCCAGCAGTAGCTGTCTTTCCTCTGATGAAAGTCTTAGATTTGCGTTTAACATTGTATGAAGATATGTGAATAATGAGTAGTCAGTAGTGAGTAGTGAGTTAAGCTTTAGATCTTTCTTTCACTCACTACTCACTACTGACTATTCACCACTGATCCATTCACCTCCCATGTTCAAAAAACTAGACATACTCATCATTCGTTCTTTTATCGGACCCTTTTTGGCAGCTTTTGCCATTTCATTGTTTGTATTGACCATGCAGTTTTTCTGGTTATACATTGATGATTTGGTGGGTAAGGGATTAGACTTTTTTACGGTGATGAAACTGGTGGGATTGGTAATGTTATTCTGGGTACCCATGGCCTTACCATTAGCCCTTTTGTTTTCATCAATCATGACTTTTGGGAATCTGGGAGAATCATTTGAATTGGTAGCCATTAAAGCATCCGGTATTCCTTTACTTCGCTTCATGCGCCCACTTTTTGTAATCACCATTTTATTAAGTGGACTTGCATTTCTTTTTTCTAATAACATTATTCCTGTAACTCAATTGAAATTAGCTGCTTTAAAGTATGATATCATTGTTTCGAAACCTGCTATTGATATAAAAGAGGGAGTATTTTATGATAAACTGGATGGTTATGTTATAAAACTCGGGAAAAAGGAAAAGAATGATAGTGTGATTCACGATATCGTGCTCTTTGAAAAAAATTATGGCTTACAGGATAACATGTTAATGGCAGAAAGTGGTATCATGCGTGTAACCCCGGATAAGAAATTTCTGGAATTCATTTTAAAAAATGGTTGGCGTTTTGAAGAACGTGGAACAAGAGGTACCGGTAATACAGAGTTTATCAGATTAGGGTTTAGAGAATATAAAAAAATATTCGATCTCTCCAGTTTCCAAATGAGTAAAACCGGGGATAGTGCGTTTTATGATCCGAAAATGCTGAGTCTAAGACAACTTAACCATGCTATTGATTCTTTGGAAAATATCGATACCTTTTATCTAAAGAGATCAAGAGCTGATATCACTCCTTATATAAGATTTGCTCGCTATGCAGCAGATACAGGATGGATCAACACCGACACACTCAAACTCAAAACCGCCAAATCTTTTGATGCCTTACTTCCTGATTCATTAAGAGACGCTATTATTGATGCCAGTGTTGGACAAATCAGCAGCATTAAAAGTAATGTGGGGTTATTGGCATCTGACTATAGTGAAAAATACAAATCGTTACGTCTGCATGAAGTTGAATGGCATCGTAAATTCACATTATCGGTTGCCTGTATTGTATTATTCTTGATTGGTGCTCCATTGGGATCCATTATTAGAAAAGGGGGACTAGGAACACCTTTGGTTTTTGCGATAATATTTTTCGTATTGTTTCATCTCTTCAACACATTTGGTGAGAAGTTTGTGAAATCAGGACAAGCATCTCCAATGCAAGGAATGTGGCTCTCTACAATGGTATTAATTCCAATAGGTGCATTTCTTACTTACAAAGCCATGCGTGACTCACAATTATTCAATCAGGAGTTTTATTACAGAACTTTTACTCGCTTGCGTAAGATTTGGAATAACTTTAGGAAGAAACAAGGAACAAGGAACAAGAAACAAGATTGGGGAGACTCCTTGGGAGAACAGGAAAATATTACTGTATAATTGACTTTGTTGACCTCAAAAATTTCTTATTGAATAAATCATTTTTTATGAATCATTCATCATCACGTCGCCGTTTTATACAAAATTCAGGTAAGGCCGGATTAGCGTTGGGTCTTTCCGGAATAATTTTACCCTCTTTGGTAGAAGCATCTGGTACAAATGCTGGCAATGAATTCACTCAGCAAACCCTCCCCTATGCTTTTAATGCGCTGGAACCTGTTATTGATACTACTAC
>JACVCQ010000082.1 GCA_016741945.1 Chitinophagaceae bacterium | reverse complement strand
ACATTAACCAATGCCACAATGGTTATTCGTGATGGAAAAATTGTATCCGTTGGCAATGGCGTTGCTATTCCGAAAGATGCTGTTGTGGTGGATTGTAAGGATAAATATATCTATCCTTCTTTCATTGATATCTATTCAGACTACGGCATGCCCCAGCAAAGACAACAAACGGGTGGCTTTAATTTTAACGCGCCGGCACAATTAACCTCGAATCAAAAAGGTGCTTACGGATGGAATCAGGCATTGAAGTCTGATGTTCATGCATACAAACTCTTTACCGCAGACGAATCTCGTGCTCGTCCATTGCGCGAAATGGGTTTTGGTACCGTATTATCACATCAAAAAGACGGCATCCTTCGTGGAACAGGTACTGTAGTATCGCTAGCGGCTGACGCTGATAACTTTTTGATCTTAAAAGATAAGGCCGCATCTCATCTCTCCTTTAACAAAGGAACTTCGGGTCAATCGTATCCGAGCTCACTGATGGGAACCATTGCATTGTTACGCCAGACCTACCTCGATGGACAATGGTATAAAAACAATCCGGCCGCAACATCTGCTCAAGGAGATGGTGTGAATATTACTTTGAAATATTTCAATGACCAGCAAAATCTCCCTCAGATCATGGATCCATCAGATAGGACCGGAGTAGAACTTTGGAATATCATGCGTGCAGATCGGGTGGGTGATGAGTTTGGTGTTCAGTATATCTTAAAAGCAACTGGTAAAGAATACCAGCGCATGAAGGAAGTGGCCGCTACCAAAGCGCCTCTTATTGTTGGGCTGAATTTCCCGGCTGCGATGGATGTTGAAGACCCCAACGATGCTCGTTTGGTTTCGCTAGCAGACATGAAGAACTGGGAATTAGCGCCTACCAATCCTGCTGCTATTGAAAAAGCAGGCATCTCCTTTGCCTTAACCGCTTCTGATGTTCGTGATGGTAGAACTTTTATGACCAACCTGAGAAAAGCCATGGAATTTGGTTTGTCTGAGAAAGCCGCCATGGAGGCACTTACAAAAACCCCGGCAACTTGGTTGGGTGTATATGATCAGGTTGGCAGTCTGGATAATGGAAAACTCGCCAACTTCGTGATCACTACCGGACCAGTTTTCGCAGAGAGAACCTCTATTCTGCAAAACTGGGTACAGGGTAAAAAATATGCCGTGAATGAAAGCAACTGGTACAATGTTGCCGGTACGTATCAATTATCGATCAACGCTGCTAATGGAACTACATCTTATACAATGGATGTAAAAAGCAATAGCGCTGCTACTGTGATTGCAAAGGATACCGTAACCGCTACTTTTAACTTTGATGGCAAAGCGGTGAAATTCAGCTTTGCTCCTGAAAAGCGGTCTCGTAACAATATTCGTTTCAGCGGCTTCAGCAATGGTGATACCTGGAGTGGTACCGCAGAAGATGCAGAGGGTAATAGAATGACATGGACTGCTAAAATGAGTGCCGCTCCGGTTGCGAAAAAGGATTCTGCTACCCGAACGAATACCAGAGGCAACCTCATCGGTGCTACCATGTATCCTTTCACCGCATATGGTGCTGCTGAAAACGCAATTCCCGCTCAAGGAACTTACCTGATTAAAAACGCCACTGTTTGGACCAGTGAGAAAGAAGGTAAACTCGATGGAACAGATGTATTGGTAAAAGCCGGCAAGATTGCTCGTGTTGGAAAAAATCTTTCTGATGCCTCCGCAACCGTAATCGACGGAACAGGAAAACACCTGACTGCCGGTATTATAGATGAACACTCACATATTGCTTCTGCATCAACCAATGAGGGAGCACAGAGCGTGACTTCAGAAGTACGTATGGGAGACAATCTGGATCCTGATGATATCAATATCTATCGTCAGCTGAGCGGTGGTGTTACCACTTCTCATATCCTCCATGGTTCTGCCAACACTATTGGCGGACAAACACAATTGATCAAATTGCGCTGGGGTACGGATGATGAGGGTTTGAAATTCAAGGGCGCAGATCCTTTCATCAAATTTGCATTGGGTGAAAACGTAAAACGTACATCTTCAACCAGCAATAATCGTTTCCCTGATACGCGTATGGGTGTAGAGCAGGTGTTGACTGATGCTTTCACTCGTGCGGTTGCTTATGAGAAAGCGTTGAAAGCTGATCCAAAAAGTACTCGTCGCGATTTGGAGTTGGATGCATTGGTGGAGATCATGAATAAGAAAAGATTCATTACCTGTCACTCTTATGTACAGAATGAGATCACTGCCACTATGCGTGTAGCAGAGAAATTCGGTTTCCGTATCAACACATTTACACACATATTAGAAGGTTACAAAGTGGCCGATAAAATGAAAGAGCATGGTGCAGCCGCTTCTACCTTCGCTGACTGGTGGGCGTATAAAGTAGAAGTTACTGATGCGATTCCTTATAACGCTTATATTAGGAACAAAGTAGGATTGAATGTTGCTATCAATTCTGATGATGCTGAAATGGCGCGTCGTTTGAATCAGGAAGCTGCAAAGAGTGTAAAGTATGGTGGATTAACCGAAGAAGAAGCGTTGAAAATGGTCACCATCAATCCGGCGAAGATGTTGCATGTAGATGATAAAGTAGGAAGTATCAAAGTAGGTAAAGATGCTGACCTTGTTCTTTGGAGCGATCATCCGCTAAGTATTTATGCAAAAGCAGAAAAGACCATGGTAGATGGTACCATCTATTTCGATCGCGAGAAAGATGCCGCTATGCGCAAACAAGTGTTGGCTGAACGTATGCGGCTGATCAATAAAATGGTCGGTGAAAAACGCGGCGGTCGTCCAACTATGCCGGCAACACCTAGTTACAAATACGTTCATACCTGTCTGGATCACTCCCATAAACTGGGTATGTTGGAAATTGAGGCAGAAGACATCCATGCAGATAACCAATAAACTACCGCATCATGAAAAAAACACTTTTATATACGGGACTTCTTTCGCTGGCGCTGAATACAGCCACGGCACAGGATGATGTATATCCTGCTCCCAAACAAAACAAAAAAACCGCCATTACCAATGCGGTAATCCATGTTGGAAACGGAACCGTTATAGAAAACGGAACTTTGGTTTTCGACAATGGGAAGATTACCTATAGCGGCGCTGCTGCTGGCGCGCCTACTGCTGAAACTACTGTAGATGCAAAGGGAAAGCATGTTTACCCGGGTCTTATTCTACCTGCATCTACATTGGGACTGCAAGAAATTTCCGGTGTACGGGGTAGTACAGATATCAACGAGTTGGGTGAGTTGAATCCCTCTATTCATTCTATCGTTGCTTATAAAGCAGAGTCAATTGTTACCAATACCTTACGTGCAAACGGTATTCTGTTTGCACATGTGGCACCAGGCGGACAATTGATTGCCGGACAATCGTCTGTTGTTCAGCTGGATGCTTGGAATTACGAGGACGCGGCTTACAAAATCGATAATGGTATGCACTTCTATATGCCGAGTTTGTTGGCTCGTCCCGGTGGCGGTCGTTTTGCGGCATTACTCGCATTACTAGGCCCTCAACAACCTAGTGATCCGGTGAAGGCCGCATTGGATAGAATTGAAGGCGTGAAAGCATTTTTTAGAGAAGCAAAAGCATATCATCAAAAAGATGCGGGTAAAGAGATCAATCTAAAATTCGAAGCTACCAAAGCGCTGTTTGAGAAAAAACAAAAACTCTATATTCATTGCTCACAAGTAAAGCAGATGCTTATTGCCATTGACTTTGTAAAAGAGTTTGGCTTTGATGTTGTTTTAATAGGGGCTTCTGATAGCTGGCAAATTGCCGACCTGCTGAAGCAATACAATATTGCGGTGATCTTGACTCAAGAACACAACCTACCCACTTTAGATGATGACGATGTAGATCAGCCATATAAAGCTGCTACTGCCTTACAAAAAGCCGGCGTACTGTTCTGCTTGAATGATGATGATCCTCAAAATAGAGGAAGAAACCTTCCCTTCAATGCGGGTACCGCTGCCGCTTATGGTTTGGGTAAAGAAGAAGCATTAAAAGCCATCACACTCAATGCAGCTAAGATCTTGGGTATTGATGATAAAACCGGAACCCTGCAAGTTGGTAAAGATGCCAACATCGTTATCAGTGCCGGCGATATTCTCGACATGAAGAGCAGCATTATCACCAATGCCTATATTCAGGGTCGTGGTGTTAATCTGAGCAGTAAACATACACAGCTTTACGAGCGATACAAACATAAATACGGTATCAAGTAAAAAAGCGACAATTGTTGCTAAAAGGAATCCCGATCCGCCCAGGGGCAGATCGGGATTTTGTTTTCGGTTAACAAAATATTTACAGACACATCAGGCTTATTTGCCATCCGTCTCGATCAATTGCCGTTCATCTTTCTTGTACAGTCCTTAACAGCACTGCCCTTGTAACCTTCATAGTTTTACTACGTTTCTTTTCGTAAGAGTTGGTGTGTGCCAACCGAAAAGACAATGACATGAAGAATAACGATGACCTGCAAAACGACTTTATGAGAACGATACTATTACTGATTGTTCTATGTACCAGTGCATTTACAGCACACGCTCAAAATGGTCGTGTTGTAAAAAAAATTGAAGCCACCAGAACCACCCAAAAGATTGTGATTGATGGTAACCTCAAAGATTCAGCATGGTTATCTGCTCCCATAGCAACAGATTTTGTAGAATGGCGTCCCACATTTGGCAATAAAGAAGACGAGAAGAATAGAACAGAGATTCGCATTCTTTATGATAACGACGCAATTTATATAGCCGGCTATGCTCATGAGGCAAGTCCAGATAGCATTACCAAAGAATTAGTGGGTCGCGATGTAGTAGGTGTGAACGATTTTGTGGGTGTCATCTTCGACACGTATAATGATAAGATCAACGGTTTTGGTTATTATGTAACTGCTTTGGGAGAGCAGTTTGATGCCAAGTATTCATCCAATGGCGAGGATGGCAGCTGGAATAGCGTTTTTGAGAGCAATGCACAACTGCAATCCGATGGCTGGACATTTGAAATGAAAATTCCGTATGGAGCGATTCGTTTTGGTAACACAAAAGTGCAAGACTGGGGTATCAATATTACTAGAAGAAGAAGCAAGAGTGGTAAACAATTGATGTGGAGTCCAACAGATCCCGCTATTGGCGGTAACTTTCTGGCTCAATTTGGCTTGTGGACAGGAATCAAGGATATCAAGCCTCCGGTACGCCTTTCGTTTTCTCCCTATCTATCTACTTATGCCAATCACTTTCCATACAATACACCCGGTGTGAAAAACACAACCACTTCTATCAATGGGGGTATGGATGTTAAATATGGGATTAATCAAGCGTTTACACTTGTTATGACACTGGTACCAGATTTTGGACAAGTACAAAGCGATAACCAGATATTGAACCTTACCCCCTTTGAAGTACAATTCAATGAGAATAGAACCTTCTTTACAGAAGGTACAGAGTTATTTGGAAAGGGCAACTTGTTTTATAGCAGAAGAATAGGTGGTACACCCATGCATTTGGGAAAAGTGCAAGGACAACTACGACCGGGCGAAACCATTGTGAGTAACCCACTAGAAACAAGATTGCTAAATGCCAGTAAGATCAGCGGAAGAACCAGCAAGGGTTTGGGTATTGGCTTGTTCAATGCGGTGACTAAAGCACAACATGCCAGTATTGATATTGATGGGAAAGAAACTCGACAGATCGAAACCAATCCGTTGACAAACTATAATATTCTTGTATTTGATCAATCATTAAAAAACAACTCAAGTGTTTCGTTAATCAACACCAACGTAACAAGAAGCGGCAATGATTATGACGCCAACGTAACGGCGGCATTATGGGATATTTATGACAAGAAAAATACCTGGAATGTCAATGGACAAGTAGGTATTAGCCAGCTGATCGGATATGAAGCGCCCGGTAAAACACTTACTGGTTATAATCATACATTAGGCTTTGGCAAAACAAGCGGCCGTTTCAATTTCAACCTTTGGCAAGAATTGGCAGATCATAAGTATAACCATAATGATATGGGCTATTTTACCAACAATAACTATTTTAATAATGGCTTATGGATGGGATATCGTTGGTTACAGCCAAAAAAATGGTACAACAGAATTCAAGCCAATATCAACATCAATTATTCCATGCGTTACAAACCCATGGACTATCAAAGATTAAATTTCAATTTCAATGCCAATACACAATTAAAGAATTTGTGGTGGGCCGGTTTTAATATCAATATCAATGCTGAGCAAAATGATTTTTTTGAGCCCCGCGTGAATGGCAAAGTATTCAAGCGGCCGGGCAGTTGGGCCAGTGGCTTTTGGTTTGAAACCAATAATGCAAAAAAGTATTCTACCGTAGTTGAGTTTTTCAACAGAACTTTTAATCAATATGGTAGCAATGGACAGGATATCTTTTGGCGTCATAATTATCGCTTTAACAAGAAGCTTACATTATCTGTAAACACTTTTCTGCAATTCTCACACAATAACCTAGGTTTTGCTACTATGTATGGGTCATACAGTATCATTTTCGCATTACGTAAAAGAAATACGGTTGAAAATGTGTTCAATGTGAAATATAATTTCAATAACAAAATGGGGTTGACCTTCCGCGCCAGACATTATTGGAGTAAAGTAGCAAATAAACAATTTTATAAATTGAGGGATGATGGATATCTCAACCATATTCCCGGAGGCATTAGTAACAATGTTGACTTTAATGTAAACTTTTTTAATATCGACATGGTGTACACCTGGCAGTTCGCCCTGGGTAGTTTTATTAATGTGGTGTGGAAAGACGCTATCAGCAGTTTTAACAGAGATGTGAGTAGTAACTATTTCAAAAACTTTGGTAATACCTTGCGTTCTGATCAACAGAATAGTATTTCCATTCGTGTGATCTATTTCTTGGATTATTTGAATCTCAAAAAGAAGCGATAGTATAGACAAATGCATGAGGAGTGAGTAGTTGGGAGTGGGTAAAAATCCTTTGATGAACCACTCACTATTGACTACTCACTCCTCACTATTCCCTACCTTAGCTTCATGAGTAAGAAATTATTTTTACTGGATGCAATGGCATTGATTTATCGTGCCTATTATGCACTCATTCGCAATCCCCGCATTACTTCAAAAGGAAGAAATACCAATGCGCAGTTTGGGTTTACCAATACTTTATTTGATCTCATCAATAAAGAAAAACCAACACATCTTGCGGTATGTTTTGATACACATGCACCCACAGAGCGTCATACAGACTTTACAGATTATAAAGCCAATAGACAAGAAGCGCCGGAAGATTTACTGGATTCTATCCCCGACATTCAACGTATTATTAGGGGTTTCAATATCCCTGTTGTAGAAATGGATGGATATGAAGCAGATGATGTGATAGGAACGGTTGCTTGGCAGGCCGCAGATAAAGGTTATGAAGTATACATGGTAACGCCAGATAAAGATTATGGTCAATTACTGATTCATCCGGGTGTTTATATCTACAAACCACCCGCCTATGGCAATCCGGAAGAAATTGTAGATGCAGCAAAAATCTGTGAGAAATGGGACATTCAAAGAGTAGAACAGGTAGTTGATATGTTGGGATTAATGGGTGATGCGGTAGATAATATTCCCGGCATTCCGGGAGTGGGAGAAAAGACGGCGGCTAAATTGTTGAAAGAATACGATTCTCTTGAAAATGTTTTGGCCAACGCAGACAAAATAAAAGGTGCTCTGGGAGAGAAAGTGAGAAATGGTGCAGACCTCGCCATCATGAGTAAAAAATTAGCTACTATAATTACCAATGTTCCGGTTGAATTTCACGAAGAAGACTATCGTTTAAAAGAATGGAATCGTGAAGCACTCACAGAAGTGTTTACAGAATTGGAATTCAAAACACTGGGTAAAAGAATCTTAGGAGAGGATTTTAATGCTTTTCATGCGGCACCACAAGGCGTTCAAACTGATCTCTTCGGCAATGCGGTAGAAACACCTAAACAAAATTCTAAAGCCGGAAAAGAAAAAGAGGTTGAATCAGAATCGGTGTATGGTCCTGCTGCTGAGCAATCGGGATTAATCGCAGAGAAAAATATTCACAACACACCACACAACTATTTGCTTATTCAGGGTGATAGCGCCATTCAACATCTGGTAAAAGAACTTCTCCTGCACAAGGAAATCTGCTTTGACTCTGAAACCACCGGTACAGACGCCAATAATGTAGAATTGGTTGGATTAAGCTTTTCTTACAAACCCGGAGAAGGATACTATGTACCCTGTCCTGCAGAACAAGAAAAAGTTTATCAACTGCTTTCACTTTTTAAACCACTTTTTGTTAAAACAGACATAACATG
>JACVCQ010000081.1 GCA_016741945.1 Chitinophagaceae bacterium | reverse complement strand
ATACATTACTGGGCGTAAACGTATAATTCAAACTGCTGTAAAAACTATTGCCATCACGATAACGATACAGTTTCTTTTCCGTTTCACTGTATGTATTCAATGTATAACCCATACTGGTATTTACCCGCAATTGTTTGCTGAAAGTGTATCCTCCCCATATACTGGCTTCATACTCTCGTCTGTCAGCAATATTGAGCCAACTCAGTTCTGTTTTTCCATCTCCTACCAGATTTCGGATAGAGTTGAATACATCTTTCAAACGATTATATCCTATGGACGTATTGATATAGTATTTTCCTTTGATCCAACTCAGGTTCCAATCAAAATTATCTGACAGCGTAGGTCTCAAATAGGGATTACCGAAGCGAAGATTATACGGATCACTATAATCAACATTCGGATTCAATTCACCAATGCCGGGTCTACGTATGGTTGCACGGTAAATAATGGTGGAGTTCAGTGATTTATTGAATTCCTTCCGTAGGGATATATTGGGCAATACATTCCAGTACCCATTATTTACATTAGCCCCATTACCTTTTAGAAATGTGAATCCCATATCAGTATGTTCCGCCTGTAAGCCAAAATTCAATCGCCAACCTTTTTCAAAAGGCAATCCAAACCCTGCTCTGGCGGTGAAGATAGTTTGTAAGAATTCAAAATCATTGCTCAATATGTCATTCGGGATAAAGACTCCATCTGATTTTCTAAGAAAACTAGTATTCAGTGTATTGTGAAAGAATGATCGATTGTACACCACTCCAGAAGAAAAACTGGAACCTTTCTTTTTCAATGGTTTATTATAATCTGCACGTATCGAAGCCGAACGATTGAGATTATCAAAAAATTGCGATTGTGTAGAATCAACACCCGTTGCAGAAAAGTCAGGATTTAAAAACTCTTGAAAAAAAGCTCGATCATTATTGTTCTTATTCGCATTTACATTCAGAATGATCCGAATAAACTCTGCCGGATTTTTTGCCTTGTGTGTATAAGATAAAGAAGCATTATGTCCATAGCCTTCCCCCTTACTACCATTGGTTCTGGTGCTATTTCTATACACTTCTTTATTTCGATTAATATTGACGAAAGTATTCACACTTTCATTATCAAAATAATTCAGGTTTCCCTGATAGGTAATATTCAACTGATTTGTTTTATCCATTTCAACATCAGTTTGTACACGCAGATTGGGACGCAGGTTCTTATTTTCGAATGAACCGGTTGTATTAAAGTAATTAGTAGAGTCTCGATAAATATTTTCTCTTTTAGAATAACTATTACCTGTTAAAATGCTTCCACCCAATCCGGCAGTAATATTGATAGAAAAAGGCTGTGTTCGGTAACTGGCATTGACTGCCAAATTTCCTTCTCCTCTTGTTCCTGCACTCAACGTTGTTCTACCCACCCAACCAATTTTTCCCTTTTTGGTAACGATATTAATAACACCACCACTCTCTGTTGCATATTGCGGTGGGGGATTGGTCATGATCTCAATCTTTTCAATACTGCTTCCGGGCAAGCTTTCCAAGAGATCTTGTAACTGTTGTGCATTCAATTCTGTAGGCTTATCGTCGATAAGGATTCGGGGTTCTTTTCCTTTTAGTAATATCTTACCCGTGGGATCATTATTGACCAAAGGCATATTTTTAAGTAATTCTGCAGTACTGGCTCCCCCACTCAAAGCACTTTCACCAACATTATAAGTGATCTTATCATCCTTGTTCTCAATCAACGGTTTTTCAGCATATACAATTACTTCATTCAAGGTACTTGTAGCATCATTCAATTTGATATCTCCTAAATTAAAATCATATCGCTCCGGGCGCAGATAAATACTATCAATATTCATCTGAGCAAAACCTACCATGATCACTGTTAACCTGTAATAGCCAAGTGAAAGTTTATTAAATTCAAATGCTCCATTTTTATCTGCAACAGTTGATAACCTGCGTGTAGTATCACCCAAATCTTTTAATCGAAGAGAAGCAAATGCCAAAGGTTTACCGGTTTTGGCTTCCAGTATATTACCGATAATAAGCCCCAACTGTGCACGAGATTTCTCAGATGTGTTCTGAGCAGTAAGTGTTGAGGATAGTAGTAACCCTATCCAAAGTAGATAAATTCTCAAGGTCTATCGATTGCTGGAGAACAAATTAAAGATTAATGGGTTATTATTGGCGAAATTCTATACAATTGGACCTATCTCCCCACAAATCGGCATATAAGGTATTTGATGGGGCTTTAACAACCGTAAAACTATGTACACAATTTTTTGCATCCCCAATTACGATACCGTGAAAAAAGCCATCAATTGGCTGAAAGAAAATAATATCGATTATCAATTTCATGATTATAAAGTTGCCGGTATTGATGCTACCACATTACAATCATGGTGCGAACAAATAAGCTGGGATATCATCTTCAACAAAAGATCGACTACCTATAAGGAGCTTCCTAGTTCCTTACAACAGTCAATAACAACAGCAGCAAAAGCCATACCCGTGATGCAACAATATACCAGCATTATCAAAAGACCGATCATCGTAAAAAAAGGAAAAGTGGTAGCAGTTGGATTTGATGCGGGGAATTATGAGGAGATTTTTGGGCTTAGCTTATAGTTTATAGCCAATAGCGAAACTTTCATAACTATATATTACTATACGCCATGAATCATAAGCTATAAGCCGCTCACTTCAACAGCTCCCTTAGCTTCTCCTGCAAAGCCTGTGCTCTAAGATCTCGGGCTATAATTTTTCCGGAGGGGTCAATTAACATGTTTGCAGGAATGCCTTGAATATTGTACATCTTAGCCACTTCATTGTCCCAATATTTTAGGTCACTCACATGTGTCCAATCTAACTTATCTACCCTAATGGCTTGTAACCAATTATTTTTATCTTGGTCCAAAGAAACACCGAGCACTGTAAAATTTTTATCTTTAAAAGTATTATAAGCAAGTACTACATTGGGGTTTTCCTCACGACAAGGTCTGCACCAACTTGCCCAAAAATCTACCAACACATATTTACCTTTAAAAGAAGACAAAGAAACCGGCTTACCATTGACATCTTTTTGGGTGAAATCTAATGCTTGTGAACCTATACGACCTATTTTGGATTTGCTCAAAGTTTGAGCGATTATATCTGCATAAAACCCTTTTTGAACAATGGGTTGTAATTCATTGTATCGTGCTTCCAACTCATTAAGATCTTCATACAATGGTCCAACTGCAAACAAAACAAATGGACTTACTGGAGATGCTGCATTATTTTTAATAAACTCTGCTGCAGTAGCCAGTAATATTGCTTTGTTCTGATTAAATACATTAATCAAAGAATCACGTTTGGGAGTAGAAGAACTCTGTTGATTAATGGTATTCGCCAATGCATTCAATTTATCTTTTAAGGGATTGAATTTTACCCTGAAACGTTCATAATCTTTCTGAACAGCAGAACCACTGATTACAGCAGCTTCTAGGTTACTTATTTCTCCGTCCAGACTCACAACCTCATTACCAATAAAGATATCGAGCTTTTCATTGCGTCCATTGAAACCGATCTGTACTAATTCAGGATGGGGCAATTTTCCTTTCAATGAAAATTGACCACTTGTTGCTGTAGCTGTTGCAATGGTTTGCCCTGTAACACCGTTGATTAAAAATACAGTTGTATTGTCTGCCAGCCCCTTGAGTATCCCTTTGATTTCATAACTATCAACCCCAATCTGCGCAAGAACGCTTATTGGCATACATAATAAAAAAAGTAATTTTTTCATATTATTTTGAATGTCTTTTTTTCAATATATCAATCACTGACTGTAATTTATACCCTTTCACGTTAAGCAAAAGTAAATAATGGAATAAGAGATCCGCTGCTTCATTCAAGAATAGTTCTTCGTTGTTGTCTTTAGCCTCAATGACCAATTCTACCGCCTCCTCTCCAACTTTTTGAGCTACTTTATTGATGCCTTTTGAAAAAAGTTTGGCAACATAAGACTCATCAGGGGAAGCTTGTTTACGCAAACGAATAATATCTTCCAGGTATAAGAGAAAGTCTTCGCTATGATTTCTTTCGCTCCAGCATGTATCTGCTCCTGTATGACAAACAGGTCCTACGGGATGAACCTGAATCAGCAAAGTATCCTGGTCACAATCCACTGCCATACTTTTCAATTCCAGAAAATTCCCACTTTCTTCACCTTTGGTCCATAATCTATTCTTACTGCGACTGAAAAAGGTAACTTTTCCGGTTTCTTCAGTCTTGGTCAATGCCTCTTGGTTCATAAAACCCAGCATCAGTACCTTATGGGTTTCAATATCCTGTACGATGGCAGGCACCAACCCATCCGCATATTTTGAAAAATCAACTTTCATAATTCAATTATTTTATACTCCCTTTATTCTTATACTTCAATATTCACTGTTGTTCGTTAAAACAGCTACGAGCTGCGAGCCATGAGCTTTGAGCCTTTGTAAGTTGAATTTGAAGGATCAAATAGCTCGTTTAGACATGTAAAGCATTTCTTTTAACCAATGTATGACTAATATTAATTTGTAAGCCCTGTCATTTATAAAATAAATAGCAGAAAGCCTACAATTAAGCACTCAAAGCTCACAGCTCGTGGCTCATAGCTCAAAGCCAACTCACTCCGAACAGCGCTGATTCATCATTCGTAATTCAATATTCATTATTTATTACTTTCTAACCACCACTCCATTTTCTGCAAGATACTGCTTCAATTCCGGTATCCCTATTTCTTTGAAATGAAAGATACTAGCAGCAAGTGCTGCATCAGCTTTCCCTTCTTTAAAAATAGAAGTAAAATGCTCCATGGTACCACCACCTCCGGAAGCAATCACTGGCACAGGTAATGCTTCTGCCAATTGAGCAGTGATATCTACTGCAAAACCCTGTTTGGTTCCATCGTGATTCATAGAGGTCAATAAAATTTCTCCCGCACCCAATGCCACCCCCTGTTTTGCCCAATCCAAACAAAGCGTCTCGGTTTTTACACGTCCCCCATTCAAGTACACATACCAGTTGCCGTCTTCTTCCTGGCGAGTATCAATAGCCAAAACCACACATTGTGAACCAAATTCTTTAGACAATTCAGCGATCAATTCTGGTCTTTTGTAAGCGGCTGTATTCACAGATATTTTATCTGCGCCATGTTGTAATAACGCTCGCACATCATCCACACTACTGATTCCACCACCTACCGTAAAAGGAATATTTATTTTGTGGGATATTTTATTGACCAACTCACTGAGTGTTTTTCTTTTTTCATTCGTAGCAGTAATATCCAAGAATACCAATTCATCAGCACCTGAGGCAGCATACAATGCTCCTAATTCAACAGGATCACCTGCATCTCTTATATTTTCAAAATTGACCCCTTTAACGGTTCTGCCATCTTTGATATCTAAACAGGGTATGATTCTTTTTGTCAGCATACAATCTTTTGTTATGATGATTGATTCATAAGACTGAGCTCTTCCAGACTGATTCTATTTTCATAGATAGCTTTCCCTACAATCGCTCCTTTACATCCTATTTCTTTTAATTGTACTAAGTCTGCAAGACTACTGACACCTCCACTGGCAATAAAATGAAGATCAGGAAATTGAGTAATGATCTTTTCATACAATGCAATGGAAGGTCCTTCCAATTTACCATCTTTGCTCACATCTGTACAGAACAGTTGTGAAATTCCAGCCGCTGTATATTCTTCAATAAAATCTAAGATATTGATATCAGTTGTCTCCAGCCATCCGCCAACTGCAATCTTTTCATCTTTGACATCAGCACCCAATAAAAATTTGGATGCTCCATACACTTGCAACCATGAAATAAACTTCGACGCTTCTTTCACTGCTAAACTACCAATCGTTGCATAAGCTGCTCCTGAATCAAAAACAATCTGTAGATCTTCTTCTTTTTTAATACCACCACCAAAATCAATAACCATTTTGGTTTTAGACGTCAACTCTTCCAATACTTTCCAGTTTTTCACTGAACCTGCTTTGGCACCATCGAGATCTACCAAGTGTAGTCGTTCTAACCCCGCATCCTGAAATTGCAAAGCCACTTCTAATGGGTTTTCATTGTAGATGGTCTTCTGTGCATAATCGCCTTGTGTAAGTCTTACGCATTTCCCTTCAATAATATCAATAGCCGGTATAATTTGCATGTCTCCATTTATAAGGTTAAAAAATTCTTCAGGATTTGTTCCCCTACAACTGCACTCTTTTCCGGATGAAACTGTACTCCATAAAAGTTATCCCGATGTAAAGCAGCACTATAGGGTTGAACATAATCTGTTGTTGCAATGGTATGCTCACCTTTTGAAGCATAATAGCCATGAACAAAATAACAGAAGCTGTTTTCGGGTATAGCTTTGAAAAGATGGGTTGATAAATCACTGATCGTATTCCAACCTATTTGCGGCACTTTCAATCCGGCTGATTTCTCCGGTTGAAACAATTTGACCTGCTCATCAAAAATGCCCATACAGTCTGTATCATTTTCTTCCGAATATTTACACATGAGTTGCATACCCAAGCAGATTCCCAATACAGGTTGTTGCAGTTCTTTAATCAGCACATCCAACGATTTCGACTGGAGATAATTCATCGCTGTACTAGCTTCCCCAACACCGGGAAAAATCACCTTATCAGCCGAGCGGATCAATTCATGATCATCGGTAACCAATGCAGAGGCCCCGATCCTTTCCAGTGCATATTGAACCGACTGAATATTTCCGGCATTGTATTTAACGATCACTACATTCATAATACTTGATTCAAAAATTGCTGTGTTAATGACTGAATATTTCCCGGCTGCTCCAATGCTTTGATATAGGCCGATCCAATGATGGCACCATTGGCATATCGACATGCAGTATCAAAAGTTGTTTTGTCTTTAATACCGAAACCAACTAATATCGGATTCTTTAGCTGCATATCTTTTAACCGCTGTAAATACTTAGTCACTTGATCAAAGTCTTTATCATTACCTGTTGTAGCAGATGAACTCACCGCATATAGAAATCCATTACTTAAACTGTCTAATTTTTTGATCCTTTCTATGGATGTTTCCGGAGTAATCAGAAAAATAAAATCAAGCCCAACTCTTTTAATGATCCCACCATATATCGTCTCGTATTCATATTCGGGTAAATCCGGCAATATTAATCCATCCACACCCACCTCGGCTGCATCTTCACAAAATTGCTGGAACCCATACTGAATCACAGGATTCATATAACCCATTAAGATGAGTGGGATTTGCGTTTTAGTACGCAGACTTTTCAACTGCTCAAATAATACTGCTATACTCATCCCATTTTGTAAAGCCTTGGTACTGCTTGCTTGTATTACAGGTCCATCTGCCAATGGATCACTGTATGGCATACCTAATTCAATCAAATCGGCACCAGAAGCTTCTAGTGCTTGTATCACTTCAAGGGTACTATTCAGTTTAGGATAGCCGGCTGTACAGTATACATTCAACACCCTTTCCTTTTTTCGACTAAATAATGTCTCTATTCTGCTCATAATTTTATATGCATCTATGGTTATAGGTGTTGCATGTATGTTGAAAGATCTTTGTCGCCTCTTCCACTCAAACAAATGACCACTATATCAGTGGGCTTTAAATTCAATTGCCCCAATACAGCAAAAGCATGAGCTGTTTCCAGAGCAGGAATAATACCTTCTGTTTTACTCACATGAAAAGCTGCCTGAAGTGCTTCTTCATCAGTTGCAGATAAAAATACACCTCGTCCACTGGTAAATAAATTCGCGTGCAATGGGCCAATACCTGGATAATCTAAGCCAGCAGAAATACTATGTGGTTCTACTACTTGTCCATCTTCCGTTTGCATCAACAAACTCTTACTTCCATGTAAGATGCCTGGCTTACCCAATTGCGTCGTAGCAGCACTCATACCCGATTGAATCCCATGTCCGGCCGCTTCTACAGCCACCAATTGTACAGCAGTTTCATCTAAAAAATGATAAAAAGCTCCGGCAGCATTACTTCCTCCTCCTACACAAGCGATCACATGTGTAGGTAACTCATTCCCTCTTTTTTCTTTCAGTTGTTTTCTTGTTTCAGCACTAATCACACTTTGAAACCTGGCTACCATATCCGGATAAGGATGTGGCCCTACCACACTTCCAATAATATAATGTGTGTCATTGGGATGATTGATCCAATCTCGTATGGCTTCATTGGTAGCATCTTTCAAAGTTTTACTACCACTGGTAGCAGGTACCACCGTAGCTCCCAGCATCTTCATGCGCGCAACATTCGGTGCTTGTCTTTCAATATCTTTTTCACCCATGTACACAATACATTCCATTCCCTTCAATGCACAAAACATAGCCGTTGCAACACCATGCTGA
>JACVCQ010000080.1 GCA_016741945.1 Chitinophagaceae bacterium | reverse complement strand
CAACAGAACTGGCTGGAACTCTATATGTATGTCCGAAGTGTAATCATCATCACCGCATTGGTAGTGCTGATTATTATGATTTTCTTTTTGATAACAGCGAATACACGGAACTTTTTGATCAAATCAAAAGTAAAGATGCACTTGGATTCACGGATCTGAAACCTTATCAAAAACGCTTGGATGAAATTCATGCCAAGACAGATTTGAAAGACTCTATGCGTGTTGCTACCGGTAAAGTAGAGGGTGAAGGTTTTGTGATTGCTTGTATGGATTTTGAATTCATTGGTGGATCATTGGGAAGTGTGATGGGTGAGAAATTCAGTCGCGCAGTAGATTATTGTATAGAACACAAACTACCCTACCTTGTCATCAGTAAAAGTGGTGGTGCGCGCATGATGGAAAGTGCTTTCAGTCTGATGCAGTTAGCTAAGACCAGTGGCAAGCTCTCTCAATTGAGTGATGCAGGTCTCCCTTATATTTCATTACTCACCGACCCAACTTTTGGTGGCATTTCCGCCAGCTTTGGTATGCTGGGCGATCTGAATATCGCTGAACCCGGCGCACTGATTGGTTTCGCAGGTCCACGTGTCATCAAAGAAACCATCAAAAGAGATCTACCGGAAGGCTTCCAAAGAAGTGAATTCTTATTAGAACATGGATTCCTCGACTTTATTGTTGAGAGAAAACAACTGAAACAGAAACTGGCGCAACTAGCCATGCATTTCAGAAAATAAGGATCCTTGATTCTACACACTGCCATGGCAAAAGAAATGAATAACAGGCAGGCTTATTACAACTACCACATTGAAGATAAATATGTGGCGGGTATCGTATTGCTAGGAACGGAAGTGAAATCTATCCGAGATGGCAAAGTGAGCTTCAATGATGCTTTTTGTTTGTTTGATGATGGTGAACTATGGGTACGTGGATTGTATATCGCAGAATACTCACATGGCACTGCCAATAACCACATCGCTGTTCACGACAGAAAACTACTCTTGCAAAAAAGAGAATTGAAAAAAATACAAGCGAAGTTAAAAGAGAAAGGCTACACCGTAATCCCCTTACGCGTTTTCTTGAATGATAAAAATCTCGTGAAAGTAGAAATAGGACTAGGAAAAGGTAAAAAGCTCCACGATAAGCGTGAAACGATCAAAGACAGGGATGTGCAGAAAGAAATCAAGAGATTTTTAAAATAGGCCGCAGATTATCATGATTTTTTATGATGTATCATGATGGATCATAAAAAATCATGACAATCTGCGTTCCATATAACTCAATAAAAAAGGGCATCGAGATAAGATGCCCTTTAAGATACAAGTTGATTAAATCCCCAACTTAATTTTCAAATTCTGATCCAACGCTTCTAAAAACTCTTCAGTATACAGATAATGTTCTCCATGATTCACTTTGTTACCATGGATACATACTGCCAAGTCTTTGGTCATTTTACCGCTCTCAACAGTTTCAATACATACCTGCTCTAAAGCCTGACAGAAATTGATCAGTTCCTGATTACCATCCAGCTTTCCACGGAATTCCAAACCTCTAGTCCATGCGAAAATAGATGCAATTGGATTGGTAGAAGTGGGCTTACCTTTCTGGTGTTCACGATAGTGACGGGTTACGGTTCCGTGTGCAGCTTCTGCTTCCATCACTTTTCCATCAGGAGTTACCAGTGTTGAAGTCATCAGGCCTAGAGAACCAAAACCTTGTGCAACGGTATCACTTTGTACATCACCATCATAGTTCTTACAAGCCCATACAAAATTACCATTCCACTTTAATGCACTGGCCACCATGTCATCGATCAAACGATGTTCATAAGTAATACCTGCTTCAGTGAATGCAGCTTTGAATTCATTTTGATAGATCTCTTCAAAAATGTCTTTGAAACGACCATCATATTTTTTCAAAATGGTATTCTTAGTAGATAAGTATAAAGGCCATTTTTTACTCAATGCCTGATTGAAACAAGCACGGGCAAATCCTTTAATACTCTCATCAGTATTATACATGGCCAAAGCAACACCATCGCCTTTGAAATTGAAGACTTCAAATTCCTGAACGGTTCCATCTTCTCCTTCGAACTTCACAGTCAATTTCCCCTTTCCCTTCGTTACAAAATCGGTAGCACGATACTGATCACCAAAAGCATGACGACCAATACAGATTGGCGCAGTCCAGTTAGGCACCAATCTTGGAACATTTGAACAAACGATAGGTTCACGGAAAACTGTGCCATCCAGAATATTACGAATAGTGCCATTCGGACTCTTCCACATTTGTTTGAGCTTGAATTCTTTTACACGCTCTTCATCAGGAGTAATGGTGGCACATTTGATACCTACACCATATTCTTTGATAGCATTAGCCGCATCAATGGTTACCTGATCATTGGTCTCATCACGATACTCCATTCCCAGGTCATAATATTTAATATCCAATTCCAGATAAGGAAGGATTAGTTTTTCTTTAATGAATTTCCAGATGATTCTTGTCATCTCATCACCATCCAGTTCAACTACCGGATTTACTACTTTGATTTTTTGCGACATTACGGTTTATTTTAATGATAAAACGGGGACAAATGTAATGAATTCAGGCTATTTCATGACAAATGCCCTTTTAGCGGTTCATAGTTTATTTTCCACTAAACATTCACGATCAGTACCGGTATTTGTAAGGCATGACGAACATCTTCAATGGTTTCTCCAAACAAATAATCCTTCCAACCACTGTGTCGGTGTGCTCCCATGACTATCATATCTGCTTTTGAATCTTTTACGATCCTGATGATTTCTGTTACACGATTTTTATATCCCAATACAGCTTCTACTTGATAACCCTGCGCTCTTAATTGTTCACAATAATGATCAATACGTTTTTTATCCAATCTTGTCTCATCATCATCACTGGCATCGCCAAGGTATTTGGCCGATACACTTTCTACCACATGTAATAACAAAAAGGAAACTTCTTTATTTCCTTGAGCCAATGCATGCGCAATTAGCTTTTCATCGGCTTTTGTAAAATCCAATGCAATAGCAATTTTCTTCGTGGCGTTCACAGAAAGATTACCAAGTTCAGCCCATTCTCCATGCATGGCAGCATGTTGTTGCTCTCTTTTCTTTTTGAAGAAAGGAAGGAAAGTCATGGTCACAAACAACCATAAAAACAATAGTATCAAAACACTTACTAATATCTTCAATCCCCACTCGCCTTCTGCATCATATACAGCGAATGCTTCTTCTGCCACCAGTTTTACATTTAAGAATACCAAAATACAAGCTACAGTCCATGCGGCAACTTTCACCCATGGTTTAATCACAAAACTGCCCATGGTGTCTTTATCACTCACAAAATGAATCAATGGAATCACAGCAAATCCCAGTTGTAAACTCAGTATTACCTGACTAAACACCAATAAATCATCCACCTTATCATCCCCATATATCCCAATCACCAATACAGCAGGTACAATAGCAATTAAACGGGTAATCAGTCTTCTTAGCCAAGGATTCAATCGCAATCGTAAATATCCTTCCATGACTATTTGCCCAGCCAGTGTTCCCGTGATGGTAGAACTTTGTCCGGCAGCAATCAATGCTACTGCAAAAAGAATGGGAGCTAATTCAGTTCCTAAAAGCGGTTGTAATAATTTGTGTGCATCTTCGATTCTGGCTACTTCCGTATTTCCTGTTTTGAAAAAAACGGTTGCTGCCAAAATGAGTATCGCAGCATTCACAAAGAATGCTGCATTCAATGCGATGGTGCTATCGATAAAATTATATTTCAATGCACGCCTGATACTCTTTTGATCAGACCCAATCTTTCTGGTTTGTACCAATGCAGAGTGCAAATAGAGATTATGCGGCATTACAGTTGCGCCAATAATACCTACCGCAATGTATAAGGATTCATTACTTAACACAGAAGGAATAAACCCGGTAGCCACTTCTGAAAGATCCGGTTTTGCTAATAAGATTTCTATCAAAAAAGAAACTCCAATTGTAGCTACCAACGCCAAAATAAACGCCTCCATTTTACGGATACCATATCGTTGTAGTAAAAGAAAAAGAAAAGTATCTAAGACAGTAATAGCAACACCCCACATCAATGGTAAGCCAGTCAATAAATGTAACCCAATAGCCATACCCACTACTTCTGCCAGATCAGTAGCAGCAATGGCTAACTCTGCTAGTATATACAAACAAAAATTAACGACAGGTGGATAGGTTTCTCGATTGGCTTGTGCAAGATCTCTTCTTCTAACAATACCCAATCTGGCACTCAAACTTTGTAACAACAATGCCATCAGGTTACTCATCAGTAAAACCCAAATGAGTTGGTAACCAAATTTGGCCCCCCCTTGAAGATCAGTTGCCCAATTACCCGGATCCATATAACCCACACTCACCAAATATGCAGGACCCAAATAAGCCAATATACGTCTCCACCCTTTTCGTGGTGTAGTTGTATCCACTGTTTCATGCACTTCACTCAGAGAAACCGATTCATTATTTTGTTTCATGTCACAGGGATTTTACAAATAATACAGATGCCAATTCGCGGCTTACGGTAACGACTTGTTGATTTTTAATGCGTAGCTCTAATGATCCGTCGAAATCAAATACTTTTTTTACTTCTAAACGCGTCCCCATCTGCAGTCCTTTATGTTTCAACAATTCCAATAATTCAGTGGATTGACTACCCACCGCAGTAATTTCAACAGGTGTATGAAGGAGGGCTCTTGATAACTGTTCTTGTGGTTGCGCAATGATCTTGCCTTTACTATCGGGTATCGGATCGCCATGCGGATCAAATTTGGGATGACCTAAAAACTCATCCAGTTTATCAATAAGTTTGTTACTGCTGATATGTTCCAGTTCTTCCGCAACTTCATGTACCTCATCCCAACCAAATTGTAACTTATCTACCAGAAAATATTCCCATAACCGATGCTTGCGTATAATCCCTAATGCTACTTTCTTACCTTCCGCACTCAGCTTTACGCCACGATAAGGTTCATAATTAATGATCTTTTTGGCTTTTAGTTTTTTAAGCATATCCGTCACTGATGCTGGCTTGGTTTGTAGTTCAGCAGATAAAGCATTGGTACTAACCACTTCCTGTCCATGTTGCAAGTGATACACTGCCTTGATATAATTTTCTTCTGCCATGGTAAACTTCATGACCCTAAATCTATTTTTAGACAAATCTAAATTTTTGTTGTCGAATTTGCAAATCGTTACGATACTTCCCTCGAAAACACTATTTTTAAGTCAAATTAGGTTCATGAAACATTGGGCACCTATCTGTTTGTTATTAATTTGTTTCGCTTGTAAAGACAAAAAAATTGACTTTTCCGGTGAAGTACCATTAAAAGCAGAAGACTTCATCACCGTCTTTCCAAAAATTACCGGTTCATTTTTGATGGCCGACTCCAACCTGGTACGTAAAGCTGATACCACTCGAATTGGCTATAAAGCATTGGTTCAATTCATTCCTGATTCTGCGCTCAAGGCTTATGTAGGGAAAGACAAAAAAACAGTGATTCGTCCGGTGGGTATCATTGAAAAAGAAAATGAAAATTATTTATTGCTCAATTTTACCCGACAAAAAAAGACCACAAGTGTTGTGTTTGTAACGGATAAAAAGCTTTCCTATTTAGCATCCAAAGAGTTGTTGACGAATCAGAAAACAGATAATTATTATCGATTTGTTTCGATCAATAAGGAACCCACTTTCATGATCAATCGGGAAAAACAATCAACTGATAATACCACAAAATTTACTAGGGCGGGTTGGATTTATAACAATGAAGGATTCTTTATGTTGGTGATCAATGACAGCAATGAAGATCCGGAAAAAACAGCGGTGATCAATCCAATCGACACCCTCTCCAGAAAAAATAAACTAAGTGGCGACTATGTAAAGAATGAAAACAATTACATCTCCATTCGAGATGGAAAGGATGCCAATACTTATTTGTTCTTTATTCACTTTGAGAAAGATAAAGGTACTTGTGTTGGTGAACTGAAGGGTGAGTTTAAGCTGAAAACTCCTGCTACTGCCATTTATTTACAGAATGGCGATCCTTGTGTGATAGATTTTAGTTTTTCAGGAAACTATGTCAATGTAAAAGAACAAGGAAGCTGTGGCAATCATAGAGGCATCAAATGTTTTTTTGACGATGCCTATCGGAAAAAGAAAGAAGTAAAAACAAAAAAGAAAAAGTAGTAATGATACATTTTTACGATACAAATAATCCGAAAACGTTTGCAAAGCTTTTTCAGGATTGAATCCTAACGTTTGTTTGTAGAAACCTGATTATCTTCCCACTGATTACCCACAGTTCTATTGTGTAAAAAATACATTTTATTGAAATACCCCTATATTGCAAGCGCTAATTGATCACCAAACGAGCATTTATGAATTTTAGAAATTATCATGTCCCTTATCAGATTAATGAGCAGTACAGTAAGAAAGCTGCTTATTTTTCAATGGAATTTGCGATTCATCAACCTTTAAAAATATACAGTGGCGGTTTAGGATTTCTGGCGGGTTCACATTTAAGAAGTGCGTATGAACTCAGACAGAATATGATTGGCGTTGGGATACTCTGGAAGTATGGTTATTATGATCAGGCAAGAAATCAGGACCAGACTTTACAGGTTACTTTCATGGAGAAAATTTATAGCTTTCTCGAAGATACCGGTATCAAGTTTCAGATATTGATCCATGAACATCCGGTATGGGTGAAAGCATTTTATCTAAATCCGGAAACATTCAACAGTGCTCCCCTATTTTTATTGAGTACTGATTTGCCGGAGAACGATTATGTTTCGCAAACCATCACACATCGTTTGTACGATGCCAATGTGGCAACAAAAGTTGCACAGTTTATTTTATTGGGCGTGGGTGGAGCGAAATTAATTGACGAATTGGGCTTCAATCCTGATGTGTATCATTTGAATGAAGCCCATGGTATTTCTTCAGCATTCTATTTATTGAACAAATTCAAGAGTGCTGAAAAAGTAAAAGAGCATCTGGTATTCACCACCCATACACCGGAAGAAGCAGGCAACGAAAAACATGACATCTATTTATGTCATAAAATGAGTTATTTCTGTGGATTGAGTATTGATGAAGTACGAAAACTCACCGGTATTAAAGACGATCAATTCAATCATTCATTAGCCGCACTACGTTTTGCGCGCAAAGCCAATGGTGTATCTGCACTTCATGGACATGTAAGTCGTGAAATGTGGAAGAATCATGAAGGTGTTTGTCCGATCACCTCTATCACCAACGCACAGAACTGGCGTTATTGGGCTGATAAGCAGATGTATCGTGCCATGGAAGAAGGCAATGATTTTGCCTTTGATGACAGAAAAAAATACCTGAAAAAAAGAGCTTTCGAAATAGTGGCCGATCAAACTGGTAAAGTATTTGACCCCAATGTATTGACCATTGTATGGGCCAGAAGATTTGCCGGATATAAACGTGCAGACATGCTTACGTATGACATGGAACGTTTTGAAAAAATGCTCCATAGTGTAAAACATCCAGTACAAATTATTTGGGCCGGCAAACCTTATCCGGTTGATTATCCTGCGATTTCTCAGTTCAATAATCTGGTTCATTTAAGTAAGAACTATAAAAATGTAGCGGTATTGATTGGCTATGAATTGGGATTGAGTAAGCGCTTAAAGCAAGCAGCCGATGTGTGGTTGAATAATCCACGCGTACCCAGAGAAGCATCAGGTACTAGTGGTATGACGGCTGCTATGAATGGTGCAGTAAACTTCTCTACGGATGATGGATGGATCCCGGAATTTATTAACCATGGCAACAATGGTTTTGTAGTACCCAAAGCAGACTATGAAAACATGACGGTTCATGATCAGGATGAATATGATTTGAATAAGGCCTATGAAATTTTAGAGCAACAGATCATTCCGATGTACTACGACAACTTTGATACCTGGAGACAAATCACCAAAAATGGTATGAGAGACGTACGCTTCCAGTTCGACAGTAACAGGATGGCGCATGAGTATTATGAGATCATGTATAAATAGATTTGATGGTGAAAGGTGAAAAGTGAAAGGTCAATGGACCATAGTTCATGGTATCATTTCACTTTTCACCTTTCACCTTTCCCTTCCCCTTCCCCTTCTACCCTTCACCTTTCCTTAACACCCAAACACTTGCATAGCTGCTATTTTCGCGGCATGAGATGTGTATTATTAGCGTTTGCACTATTAGTATTTCTGCAATCTTTTGGTCAAATGGATAGTTTGAAACAAGAGAAGCAACGAATTGATAGTATTTATATCAAAGAAGTACAGGATAAACGTAAGCCGGATAAGGTTTTACATGCTGAGCCTCTCTTTATTGATCTGATTCGTGA
>JACVCQ010000079.1 GCA_016741945.1 Chitinophagaceae bacterium | reverse complement strand
ATTGCCTTGTGGCTTTAGTGAAAAGGAAATTAAATAAACAGAAATTAGAATGTAGATTAGTTTCATACAAAAGGAAAGCTGATAGTCGACAATCGTCCTAACTATCAGCTTTTAAAATTTAAAAATAATTAACGGCATTTGTGAGTCCAATCACAAATAAGCCCTGAACAACAGTTTAAGTATGCGTAACAGAGGTCGAGAAGACGTTGACAATTTTCACCTGTTCCAGGTTCTTCAACGCTTTCTTCACCACCAATTATAGATTTTAACTGCGAACGGTTTAAAATTTCAAAGTGCTTTAGATCATTAAATTGATTCTTCATAAGATGGGTTTATATTGTTCCAAGATAACATTTGTAATCGGCACAGACCAAGCCTGAACAGCAATTGATCTTTTTTGAAGTATCACAGGCCTTGCCGCGTTCTTCGCAAGTACCTTCCCCATCCCCAGGCTCTTGAACGCCTTCAGAACCACCGAAGATCTTTGCAAGTTGAGAACGATTAATAGTTTCGTAGCTATGAAACTGATTGAGTTTATTTGCGTGTTTCATTTTTTAAGATTTAAATGAGTAAATACCTACATGATTAAATGGTTGCCTCCCTGCATACGAATTCTGCACACTTTAATTTACTACAGCAGTTAATCGCCTTTTGGGTATCACAGGATTGGAGATAGGTTTGGCAATCTCCTTCACCAGGAATGGATTCCCCCTCCTGTCCTCCAAAAACATTCTTTAACTGCTCTCTAGTGAGCATTTCTGCATTTTTAAACACTTGTGTGTTGTTTTGATTTCTTTTCATGTTTTGAATTTTGATTTAATAATACTTCTTGGTAAACACTACAAAGAAGATTTCTAAACTATTTACTCGAGTTTAAACAGTGTAGAAATATTTTAATTCATCTATGGAATAGATGCGTGGTAGCTGATATCCATTAATAAAAAAAGTAGGGGTGTACTCAATTTTTGATTTTTCGCACCATTCATTCATCTCTGTTAAACTACTTTCATGCAATTGAAGTTCATCTTCTGAAATGGGGTATTTTTGAGCGAATTCCTTATATATCTTTTCTGGAGCCAAATACCAATCATCGAGCACCTTTTTTACTCCTTCCGATGATTCCTTTGCAGCTAGAGTAATAAGATGTTTCGTAATGGCATTTCGATAGTCATCAGATTGAGCTGTTGCAGTAAAAATAATTTGGACCTGAATATTATCAGTAGCTGCAAGAAGATTTTCAATTATTGGATGTGACTTTGCACAAGGTCCACAATATGGATTACATACTTTAATAATTTTAACAGGAGCATTGGGATTACCAATTTTGATACCCATTTCACCTGGATCAATTACCTTCTTTTGCTTGGATAGCAAAGTATCGAAAACATACTTATCGTGTTTCAATTTCTGCAATCGCGTCTTAAATCCAAGGGACTCTTTCGCCCTTTGAGCATTAGGAATTACAATGGAAACTAACACAACAGAAAACATATAGCAGAACAAAACAGGTAATACATCAAGTAATCTCAACTGTTGAATTTTTGCAAAATCAAAGAGCCCCCCTTGTATAACTGTTATTAACTGTAAGAATAAAACTCCCTGAATAATCAAACAGAATGTGCACCATTGCTTAATTACCTTAGCTTGATAATATATAGAATAAAAGATATAAGGTGATACAATAATGCTGAACAAGGAGAATAAAGATGTAGTTGGGATCAAAATTCCGTTTGTAATCATAGTCAAAAAAGCACCTAAAAAGTAAACTAACCCAATAGTACTCCAGGATACCCCAAAGACCTTGGCATAGTCTGAAGTCAAAACTGCATTACAATTTGTATTCTTTTTTGAAGTACAAATCTGTTTTAATGCAGCATTATTTTTATCAATTTCAAACCATACCAATATTACTGATACAAGTAATCCGACCAATGTAAAAAAAGTAAACAATGAAGGGTAAATTAGCGAGTTGCCGTAAGTATATATGCTAATCCCCAGATATACTATAGTAAAAAAAGGAACACAAAGTAGAGAAAAAATATTTACTATTTTTTTAAACCTTTCACCATTAATTTTTATTTCATAATCTACCTCTGAAACTTCATTTACAATTTCAGGAATCAATGCATAGCCTGAAAATATATCTTCGAACTGATTATTCGAAATTCTCTTTAGCCTTGAGGTTAGCGGATCTAAATACAGCAGATTTTCGCTGGTCTTATCCACAATAACAGAAAAGTATTTTTTCCCTTCGAATTCCATTTGGACAAGCACTGGTGGTATTAATTTAATAAATTCTGCTTTGTCAATTTTTATAGCAGCTGAATCAACACCATAGAATTGTAGTGTATCACTAACTGCAAGTAATGAAGGGAAATCAGGATGCTCTTCAAGGGATTTACTCACTCCTGATTCAGTGACTTGAACTTTGAGAAACTTTAAAAGAAATGTGGTGGCTTCCTTACAATTACCCTTTGAATCTAATAGCTTATTTATCCATACGTTAAACATACCCATTAATTTAAATTCTAAATTATAGGGATTAAAAGTTTAAAAAAAGGGGTAAATACCCCTATCCCAAGGACAAATAACCACTATGAATTATTGATTAGTCTAAGGGAAAGCATTTTATTACGACCATAATAAAATCAAACAAATAAACTCACAAAATAGAGTCTGGTCTGTGAAAGATTGATACCAATACTGCGACCGTCAGCAAGGCAAATGAGAAAAGTAAGTTAGTTAAATCAGTTAATTATAGTCAGTCTTTGTAGACTAATAAAACTCTTGAATTTTAAGTTTCGATTAAAGTAAAATTCCAATTAAATCATTTTTTTAATCGATTCAACTTTGATTTTATAGCTTATATATGGCTAAAATACTAAACTATTTAGCCTTTTTCAAGGGAAAAAATAAGTTTTGACCAATAACATACATCAATCTTATCAAAGTAGTGAGCCTAAAATTAACCTCCCCCCTTTCTATTCTCTGTAGTTGCGATACTTCAATACCACATTGCCGACTCAAATCCTGTAGACTGAGTTGATGATGTTTTCGGTATGCTTGAATATTAAGCCCGATTTGCTCATGATAGCAACCGATCGATTTTTTCATGTCAACAAAATAGCTCAGAATAAATTCCTTATTGGCATACGTTCATATACCACCGCTTCATGAAATTGAGGAAAAGGAATTGTCCATTTGCACATTCAAATGCTTAGATAGTTCAATTCCTTTTTCAGTAATAGAAAATTGAATCGTATCCGCATGAAAAATTTGAACCGCTCCCTCTTCCTCTAAAGTGCTAAGACAAGAAAAAATAACAGACCAATCAATGGGCAACCGAAGAATGAGTTCCCGGGGAATAAACTGGTATAATGTGGGTTGTGCAGATTCAGCGACCATTTGAGCAAGTGTAGCCAATACCAGATCCTTATGTTCCATGTGCCGAAGATAAGTGCTAGAAAAATAACTTTAGATGAAGCCTATTATTTCTTTTGAACATTGACTTACATTTACCTATGCACGAAACCTTCGACTTACCGGTGTGGTACAATGGGAAAGAAATCATGTTCCCCGCCGAACTCCAACCCTATGGATATACCCACCGCATCACAGTGCATATCGAGAACTTCCCATTTATATTTGAACCGGATGAAGAAAAAAATTATCGGGCCATCATTTCGATTGAGGATCAAAAGAAAGCTGAAAAAATAGACAAACAACTCTTGCAAACCGTGGCAGAAACATTACAAGACCTTTTCGGTTAATCTTCCATTGACTTATACACAGCATTATCATAGCCAAGAAAAATCGTGATATACCCTTCTTCTTTTAGATGATATCCATAGCGGTAGCAGAAAATAAAATTTTTATGTTGGTGCGTATAGTACTCCGGATTAAACCCTTGCTTGATAATCTGCTCCCGTTTCTTTTTTACATATTCCTTATTCCCCAAAGCCTTACCAAGTATTAAAAAATTCTTCAGTAGAATTTTATTGATCTTCTTAATATCCGGATGCAATTCCGCTCGTTTGGGATTATGATGTGCAGCCCTGCATTGTTCATTACAAAACTTCGCATCCTTACGCATCTTCGGATCAAGTGCTTTGCCGCAACCTTCATATAGACAATGACGCTGTTGTACCGCAGATCGTTTTTCCATTGTATAAAGCTAATCTAATTACCCGTATCTGAAACGGATATTATACGAAACGGATATGGATAAACACGGCTTATCTCCCAAGCATTTCCAAGTTTTGATCCTCAAATCACACAGCATGAAAACAAAAAATTTCGTTCAGCTCATTGGTTATCTCGGAGAAGACCCTGAAATACATACTACCACATCTGGACATACCCTAGCTCATTTAAGACTGGCAACGGATCGTTACCACAAAAAAGAAGATGGAACTACCACAACAAAAACTACTTGGCATGATATAAAAGCATGGAACAAAATAGCCCGGATACTCCCGGACAATTTTATCAAAGGAAGCCATGTACTAATTGAAGGAGAAATTGAGTACCGCACATTCCTAGATCATGTAGGCCACAAACGATACATCACAGAAATCAAAGCATTCACAATTCTAAACCTCGATCGTTAACCCAATCTATGAACTATGCAAACAAAATCCTCGAAATTCATATACCACGAACCAACACCAGTCAAAGGATGGGGTTGTCATTTCGATTCACTAACAGAGCTCCGCTTTGCCATCTCAATAATGGAAGATCATGCATTCCTGCGATCACCGGTATCCATGTATTTTCACCCCGGCACGGGTCAACTAGCACATTTCCCGCGAGGCTGCTTTCTTCGATATACTCCTGACTTCTTGATCCGAAACTACGAAACGAAACAAGCCACCTTAGTTGAAATCAAGCCCCGTGCTTTTGAGCAAGAGTCCTCTCTTGAAATGCATCAGCATATTGCCAACAATTACATACGCACCCTCAAGTTTGATTGGCAATACAAGATCATCTTTGACGACCAAATCATACTCACAGAGGATCAACTTCATCAATACAATGATTGCCTCAAACACTCAGACAAAAATCGACATCGCTGGTTTGAGGAATACTATAAAAGGGTAACGGGTTCAAAAACATGGTCTTCATTCAAGACGAATGCTGAACTCGATTTCCTCATGCGTGGTTGGTAAACGACAATGATAGTTGAAATGAAAAATCGATTGTATACAAAAAGATCCTATCCCTGTTTTTACCAGGGACAATGGATGGACTCTTTGCTAGAGTTGAGGTATATTTTATCGATAGAAAAGACACATGCTTGGCAACGGGATAATCTACAGATTTATTTCCCTACGAATAATACTAAGGAATGCATAGAAGCTGAGCTAAGAAAGTATACCCCTGATTTTTTAATCCGGAATTATCGAACAGGCGAAGCGAAATTGGTAGAAATAAAACCTCAAAATTTCAACAACAAGAGGCAACTGGTTCGGAGAAAGAAAATAGCTGAAAGTTTCATCCGATACTTTGGTTATGACTGGACTTTCGAAATTATATTTTCAGATCAAATCTTCTTGTCTCAAGAAGCTGAGGAAAAATATCGCCAACTCATTGTAGACTTTACCTACGGCAGACACTGTCTCTCACCTATCCCTTTATCCCAGCAAGCGTCATACATAAGGTTTATAAGAGAAGGTATTTTGTCGACTGAATGGAACAGGTAGCAGCTGCAGTTGCGACGCTCCATTCATCGTTCTGTTCCATGATCATAACACATACTCCTGCCCCATCCCACATCCCATCATTTTCTAATCGAACCCCTCCATTGGAATGGAGAGGGGTTCGATTAGAAAACCCCGTTCATCCTTTCTAACTAAAAACAAAATAACATGGAATTCACAGGACGGATTACAACGGACGCTAGAATCAGCGTAGTAAAAGGCGGAAAAGAAGTTGTCAACTTTTCTATTGCTTTAAACGAACGGTACAAACCAAAGGGAAGTAGCGAATCCAAAGAGTTCACTACCTATATCGACGTTGCATGGTGGATGAACCCTGCCGTCGGTAAAATTTTAAAAAAGGGAGCCATCGTTACCATATCAGGTAGAATTTACCCTCGTGCCTACAGCGATATGGAAGGCAATCCAAAAGCAAGCATCAACTGCCATGCTAATAAGATTCAAATCATCCATTTCGGTAAAACAACAACAAAAGAATCAACACTTGAATCTCCGGAAATCACTGATCCGGTCGATGACTTACCATTCTAATCAATCACCAATTAAAAATAACAGTATGAAAAACAATTTTGAAGAGCGAAAAGCACGAAGGATAGAAAACGCCAAACAGATGGCGCAAAAAAACAAAACACATTCAGATCAATTGCATACAAAAGCAAAACAAATGAGTGCAGTAATCCCCTTTGGTCAACCCATTCTAGTAGGTCATCACAGTGAAAAATCGGATCGCCGTTTCAGAGATAAAATTCATAACACATTTGGCAAATCCTTCGAAGCTGCAGAAAAAGCAGACTACTATACTGAAAAGGTAAAAACCATTGAAAATAATACTGCGATTTCATCGGATGATCCTAATGCAATAACCAAGTTGAAAGATAAACTCAACAATTTAGAAAAGCTACAGTCCTTTATGAAAGCGTCGAATAAATGCATCAGAACCAAAAACAAAGAAGCTTTTCTAAAACTCGAATATGGAACAGATGAAACTTGGCTAAAATTAAATACCCCGGATTGTCTCAACAGGTTAGGATTTCCACAATACGCCCTAACAAACAATGCAGCGAATATGAGAAGGATAAAAGAGAGGATCCTGCAACTAGAAAAGCTGGAATCGCAGAGTACCAAAGAAATAACAGTAGGCGAATATCGAATAGTTGCAAATGTTGAAGCCAACCGCGTCCAAATCTTTTTTCCCGAAAAACCCGAGCAGTCCATGCGAAATCAACTCAAGCAAAATGGGTTTCGATGGACTCCTTCAGAAGGCACCTGGCAAAGACATTTATCGAGCCATGCATTCCGCATAGCCCAAGAGATTCTCCAAGCATCCATAAAAATATCTTAAACAACCAAAAGGGTGCTGCTTGTGGCAGGACCCTTTCAATCAAACAATCAAACAATGAAAAAGATACTAGATGCAGCACACCCAAAGACCTGTTTAACCTGTAATCATATCATACGTGGAAGAACAGATAAAAAGTTTTGCGATGACTATTGTAGAAGTGCGTACAACAATAAACACACTTCAAAAAAGCTGAGTTATATCAGATCCATTACGAATAAGATCATAAAAAATCGAAGCATCTTGGAAAAATGGGCTAACAAAAAGAGAAACCCGATTTCACTCTATGACCTATTATCGGATGGGCTCTCTCTATCCTATGCCACAGAGTACATTAACCAACCTGTAGGAAATCCATATGTCTTTTGTTATGAATATGGGTACCAACTCCTCCCCGGTAACAATTGCCGAATCCTGAAACGAAAGACCACTGCGGAAACAGGGATCATTCATCAAAACCTAATACCATGACTGAATTCTTATTCTTTTTACAAGAAACAGCCTTCTGCGACTTAACACGTGGCAATTTCTATGTCATTGAAAAATTTCATTTTCCTGCATTTGTGTTAGACGAAAATGGAGAACCCAAAAGATTTGACACTTATAGTGAAGCCTCAGCAGAAGCCATGCTTTGTCAAAATGGATATGTGATAGCCTTCTAAAATTGAATTGTATGAACCAAGTAGCAAAAACTGAAAATAGCCGGGAAAATAGAATAGCAGAGATTGAGCTGATCTATAAATGCAAAATTCCCTATGCAGCAAGGACGACCATTAAATGTTCAAAAGATACATTTGACATTCTATTATCAAACTGGAATCCAAATAAGATCGAACTACAAGAGCAATTCAAAGTGCTATTACTAAATAGATCTAATGCGGTGCTAGGGATTGCTGAAATTTCAACAGGCGGCATTACCGGTACTGTGGTAGATATTCGATTGATCTTATCTACGGCTTTAAAAGCCAATGCGACAAGCCTCATTCTATGCCATAATCATCCCAGTGGTAACCTAAACCCTTCGGTTGCGGATGAAAAAATAACAACGAAAGTAAAAACCGCTGCTGCTTTCCTGGATATCAATGTACTCGACCATATCATTCTCTCCAATGAAGGATACTTCTCCTTTGCAGATCAAGGTCGAATCTAAGCATCTAATTGTCTCTACAATGAGCCTTCCCAAAATTTAGGATGGCAATCTACCCTCCTTTTTCTCCACCTATTTTTGTTGCTCTATTTCAACAGCATCACGGCCCTGTGCAACTTGTAGCAGCCTTAACGGCACACGGCAAGATGTACAAACGTTTTACGTTTGGCATCTTGCCCTGCGCTCGGAACTCGCGCAGGGAGAAGCATTTTAAATCCGTCCCATGACGAATAACAGAAAAGAAATAAGGGATATCATGATCATGATCCGAATGAATAAGAC
>JACVCQ010000078.1 GCA_016741945.1 Chitinophagaceae bacterium | reverse complement strand
GAGTATAGTATCTGGGGTACTTATGAAGGCGAGAACAGAAGATCAGGAGCTCCGATCAGTTTCTTTGTAAATAAAACAGCAGCCGATACCGGCCGTAATAAATTGAGTGATACAGTAACCATGCGTATTTATGATGCGAACAATGTACTCGTAAGAACACTTACTGCTAAAGCGGATACCGGATTGAACCGTTACTACTGGGGAATGGAAGGAAGAGGTGTGAGAATACCCGGTGGTGGAGGTTTTGGAGGTAGAGGCGGCGGTGGCGGACGTTTTGGTGGTGGTGGTGGAGCTACTGCAGAACCGGCAGGATTACCTGTTGATCCGGGAACGTACAAAGTGGTGATGAATCTTGGAAGAAATATCAGTGATAGTACTACGATTGTTGTGAATGATGATCCATATGCACCAACACTAAAAGCAGTGCGTGATGCATTGCGTAAAGCAACGGATCGTTTGAATAAGAGTTCGATCAGACTGGGTACTTTGAATGAGCGTTTCAGTGATGCAGAAGGAATCATGAATAAAGTAGAAACAGCTTTGCGCGATATTGATGCAAAACAAGCAGATACCATTCGCAAAACCATGAAGCCTATTCGTGAAGAAATACAAGCCATTCGTGAAATGCTGAATGGTAAACCACAAACCAAGCAAGGTTATGGTAATATACCACAAGTAACCATCAATGGCTATCTGAATGAAGCACGTTCAAACATCACCGGTAAAACAATGATACCGGGCGAGCAGGAAGAAAGACTGATGAAAACAGCAGAAGATAAAATTTCAGAAGTCATCACCCGCGCTAACGCATTGTTTGATAACCAATGGAAAGCATTTAGAGCAGTGGCAGATAAGATTGAGTTGAAATTGTTTAAGGATTATAAGGCGATAGAGTAAAAGTGATTTGATTGAATAGTAAAAGGGCTGCAATTTTTTGCAGCCCTTTTTTATAGAATAATTTTAAGAATAGCTTTTGGAAAGTTTTAAAACTTTCCAAAAGTTTCCAAGCAGCAACGGGGAGAAGATTTACAATCTCACCATTGGTGATTTTGATCCTTCTGTTTTTCCGATTCCGGCCGAACTCGAAGCACTGATCATTGAATCGTATCAAAACCGCAATACCAGTTATCCTGCTGCCGAAGCAGTTCCAAAACTTTCCAAAAGCCTCTTCGAAATTCACGGATAAACCAGAAAAGAATAATAGGAAACCTCACTCCGTATGAATCGTAGTGCCTTACTATATCTTTGTCAAATGAACCGAAAAATAAGAATTGTGTAAAAACGAGGCAAAAGCTTTTTGAGTCCAGTAGTAATTGATTATCAAAACAAAGGAATCAATGTCCAATGAATAGCAGCGAAATCATCATCTATCAAAATACCGAAGGCAACATTAAAATAGATGTTCGGCTGGAGGAAGAAACCGTTTGGCTTACACAGGCTCAAATGGCAGAACTGTTTGGTAAAGGTAGAACCACTATTACAGAACACATACAAAATATTTTTATAGAGGGAGAACTGAATGAAAACTCAGTATGTCGGAATTTCCGACATACTGCTGCTGATGGCAAAAACTATGATACAAAATACTATAATCTAGACGTCATCATTTCAGTAGGCTACCGCGTAAAATCTCCCCAAGGCACACAGTTTCGTATTTGGGCAACCCAGCGGTTGAAGGAATATATTATTAAGGGCTTCGCTTTAAATGACGACCGCTTTAAGTCGGGCACTTCGATGAACTATTTCAACGAAGTGCAGGAACGCATTCGGGAAATACGTATTTCGGAACGGTTCTTTTATCAAAAATAAAAGACATCTACACCACCAGTATTGATTATGACCCCAAAGACGAAAAAACCATCACATTCTTTAAAATAGTTCAAAATAAACTACTGTGGGCCATCAGCCAGCAAACAGCAGCTGAGCTTGTGTATCGTAGAGCAGATGCAAGTCTCCCTTTAATGGGTATGCAATCGTATGATAAGAAAGAAGCGGTTCCCATTAAAAAATCAGACACAAGCATTGCCAAGAATTACCTGACTGAAGATGAAATAAAACTGCTCGGACTTTTAGTAGAACAATACCTTGCTTTTGCCGAAACAATGGCGCAGCAGCGTACACCCATGTACATGAACGACTGGATTCAGCGCTTGGATACCATTTTGTAATTAAACGGAAGAGAGCTACTGTCTCACGCAGGAAAAATCAGCGATGAAACGGCAGTAAAGAAATCAGAAGAGGAATTTGAAAAATACCAACTCGCACAAAAAGCAATCGAAAAAGAACAAAGCTTACAGGAATTGGAAAGAGATATTGCGCTTCTAAAAAAGAAAAAAGAGTAATCAGTTTCACCTCAAGTCGAACAATCATTACAGGAGGAGATAATGATTGATAATTTTCGAAAAGTTTCTCCACCGAAGTCCTTTGGATTGGATAATAAGATAGCTGCTGATAAAAAGCTGCTATCATAACCTATCTTAAAAATCTGCGTTCCATTTTTTAGTATCTAACAGCTACTATCTTACCTAGTGCCCCCTTCAGTATACTTCTCTCGGCTCATTCGTGACCCAATCGCGCCCTGTGGGTTATGTGGCGCATAAAAAGTGAAAGGAGTGCGGTGAAAAGCGAAAATGTAAAATAAAGCCTCATCCAGCTATTTTATTTTTAAAAACATATAAATCTTCAAGAAAGAAATGATCGTCGATTTCTCTTCGAGAAAACTACCCCTTAAAATTGATTTTTAAAAAAGAGGTGATGATGCTTCGATGCTTTTCGAGTGGTGCAGGTACCTGCTTCGTACCATGGCCGCATCACGTTAGATGCTTTTCCAAGGTTTCTTCGAGTGTTCTTCGGTAATCCTCGAAGCGCTCTCGAAGCCGCTTCGATACTTCTTCGAGAAACCTCGAAGAAGTATCGAAGAACCCCCAAAGAAATATAAAGCTTGATACGGTCATGGTACAGAGGGTGTTCGGAAGGATATCGAAGTGTGAAGCTTGTATTTTGGAGAGGGATCGATCACTTTCCCCAAAGTCTTTTGTACAAGGATTTCGGCTAAAGTAATGTAATCGCTTTTTTGAAAATAGAATTAAAATATTTGTATATTTAATGTAGGGCTGATTTTAGAAGAGCTTAAAACATGCAAAAAAATATTTTTTATATCGTTTTCTTATTTTTTTGTATCAGTATAAGTGCCTGTAAAAAAGAAAATGCTCATATAGGTTTTGAAGAAAATATTAAAATACGTATGAGTGAAAGTATTGATGGTGTAAAAAGAACACTACATTTGAAATGCTTCACGGAAAAACTATTTGAGTGCTTCAATTTTGGAATCGAGACTACTCATACAATTACCGACAATAAAATCACTGTTAACTTTATTAAAGTTATCAAATCTTCTCTTTGCTCAACTGCAGGCGGACCTGCCCAAACAACCATCCAACTAAGCTCGCTATCAAATAACACTTACGATATAGAGTTCAATTTTGGAACAAGTATGGTTAGAGGATTATTCAATATAACTACAAATAGTTTCATCGCAACATTACCCCCACAACCTAAAGTACAATTTGAAAATCCATATTTAAAAAGAGTTCCCTGAAAATAGTCAACAGTTTTTTGGATTTTTTTAAAATTTCTAAAATCAGTTTTACAGAATATATAATCCCCAATCACGATGAAGCTCTTTATACTTTTCTTATTGCTGTTGCCATTTGGTGCAGCCGGATCAGTAACTTTTGGAAAGTTCTAAAACTTCCCAAAAGTTACTTCAGTAATGGCTATAAAATTTGCTATGGTAAATCAAAGAATACCGTATAGCAAGATATCCTTCTAACCTAACTACTTGGCACTCGCCAATACCCCATCAACAGAAAACTTACCCGACCCTGATGTCAGTAATGCTAATGCCAGACCAATCACCAAGAGATGGTACTCATAACCTTCTCCTTTTTGTGTACCGAACCAGTTCATGAAGAATCCATACTCTGCATGACTTGTGATAATCATGCCAATAAACATAATAATAGTACCTAGGGCTATTAATCTGCTAGCTATACCTAACAAGATAAACAAAGCACCTACCGATTGCAACATGATAACCATGAAACCAATTAGCCACGGTAATTTTTCTACTTCCGTAAAGTATTGCATGGTACCGGAAAACCCATAACCACCAAACCAGCCCAACAATAACTGACAACCATGCGGTAATATGACCAATGCCAATGTGAGACGAATAACCAACCCTGTGATATGATCACCACTGTTGAATAAAAATTTAATTTTTTGCATACAAATTATTTTATGACACAAAAGTTCATCACTTCTCTACCGTAAAAAATGAACCAGTTCAAGTTTTTATGATTCAATACGAATAACTGATTTCTTGAACCAGTTCATTTTTCAACCAAGTGGCTAAATAGAGTTTTGTCATAAAAAATTTCATTATGAAGAAAATATTGATGGCTATACTGCTCTTCTTTACAGGAGCAATACATGCACAAAATGTTCCGGTTGAGCTAATGTTAGGTAATGAATACCTGAACTATCAACACAGTATTCATCGAAAAATTGCAACAGGTAGCCGATTTGGCTGGATGCATATTTCTAATATGGTAAGACGATATGAAACGAATACCCTAAAAGGTGGTAGGCCCAATGAGATGATGAATCAGGGATATTTAACTGTACGTATACATCCCAAAATCACGTTCATGGGAGGTTTTTTTTATACACCAGTTACCGATATAAAAGTATCTCTGGTAACACAGTTTGCTCATAAAACTAAAAACTGGTTCATGATTGTATCACCTCGTTTTGATGCAGGTAAAAAAAATGCTTATGAGTTGTTTGGTTTATTAGAATATCAACCGACTCTTACAACAAAAACAAAACTCTATTCCCGTTTTCAATTCATGACCAATCATGGTAATAGCGGACATAACAGAAGTTACCAACAGTTAAGAATCGGTATTGATAAGAAGGCAATTCAGTTTGGTATAGGTATTACCATTGATCAATACGGAACTTCCACTGACATCACAACAAATTCGGGATTATTCATTCGAAAACTTATGTAATATTTCGGGTTTTGATCTTTGTTTTTCAACGACTCTTTTTTTGATTTTGCTGAGAAATTCAGCAGACATACCCAGATAAGAGGCGATATGTTTTTGAGGAAGATGTTGATCCATATCAGGATAGAGCCCTCGAAATGCCAGATAGCGTTCCTCTGCATCCATGCTCAAAGATTCTAATACCCTTCTCTGAAAAGCAGCATAGGCTTTTTGTATCAACAAACGAAAGAATCGTTCCATCCCCGGTACTAAACGATACACTTCTTGCAATTGATCATAAGAGAAAGAGAGTACTTCCGTTTTCTCCAACGCCTCCGTATACAATATCCCCTTGGTTTTTCGAATGAAACTGCTGAAATCACGTATCCCACAATCTGCAATACCCAGTTGAATAACGTGCTCTTGT
This sequence comes from Chitinophagaceae bacterium, assembly GCA_016741945.1. Classification (GTDB taxonomy): domain Bacteria; phylum Bacteroidota; class Bacteroidia; order Chitinophagales; family Chitinophagaceae; genus Sediminibacterium. The sequence goes on along the minus strand of JACVCQ010000078.1, from coordinate 3,021 downwards.
CCGGTCTGATCAATATAATAGACCCTTGCAGAGCCCGACACAATATAATGGGTGTATCGATTTACTTCCCCTTCTTTCGTTAAAAACGCTCCACGTTTAAATGTTCTCGGTGTGAGATGATCAATAATAATCTGCTCTTCTGCCTCGGTCAGTTGTATATGATTTTTCAAATGTTGTAAAAGCGGATGAACAGGCATACCTAAAAATACAAAAGTTCAAGAAAGGCTTTTAGGTAAAGATTATAAAGTATTAAGTATGGGTCGCAGATTTTTATGATTAGTTATGATCAAGATAGATGGATTGTATCAATAATCATAATCAATCATAAAAATCTTTAAGGTGCCAATCTCTCCACTTTCCAGCCTTGTTCTGTTTTGGTGTATTTGAAACGATCATGTAAACGGCTACTTCTTCCCTGCCAGAATTCAATCACAACAGGCTTTACACGATAACCACCCCAATGTTCCGGACGAGAAATGGTTTTGCCGGAAAACTCGCTGCTATATTTGATTACGTTCTCTTCAATAACATTTCTATCAGGAATCACTGAACTCTGTGGTGATGCCCATGCACCAATGCGACTACCTTCCGGACGTGAATGAAAATATTCATCACTCTCTGCCGCACTGATCTTTTCCACTGTTCCTTCAATGCGTATTTGTCTCTCCAATTCTTTCCAGAAAAAAACCAAGGCCGCATGCGGATTATCTGCCAGCTCCTGTCCTTTATGGCTGTTATAATTGGTGAAGAAAACAAAACCATTCGCATCATATCCTTTCAATAAAACAATTCTCGCCGAAGGAATACCTTGCTTCGTTGCCGTAGCCAATGTCATCGCATTCACTTCATCAATTTCACTATTCACCGCATCCTGCCACCAATGTTCAAACTGAACAAAGGGATCGGTTGCTATATCGCTTTCATTTAAGGAATGTTGTTTGTAATCTTTTCTAATATCAGCCACAGATGTTTTCATACAAAGAGTTTCTACTGCAAAAATACGATGTATAAAAGGAAACTTAGCGACATAAAAAAGGGGTGAAAACCAGCACCTTCACCCCTTTGACTTTTCACCTTTGACTTTTCACTTAATCAGTTATATCCATTTTCTTCGCTTCATGTTTACCAGAGATGAACGTGTATACTGCGGGTATCACAAATAAAGTAAGTACGAGTGAGAACATGATACCTCCCACAATCACAATCCCCAATGGCATACGGCTGGTGGCAGCAGCGCCAATACTCAATGCGATCGGTAAGGCACCTAAAGCAGTTGCCAAACTCGTCATCAAGATCGGACGCAAACGTTGTGCAGAAGCTTCGATCACCGCTTCGGTTTTCTTCAATCCGAATTCACGTTTCTGATTGGCAAATTCTACTATCAGGATACCATTCTTGGTAACAAGTCCAATCAGCATGATCATACCAATTTGTGAGAAGATATTCAAGGTTTGATCAAATAACCACAAACTCAGTAAAGCACCTGCCAATGCCAACGGCACCGTGATCATGATGGTGAATGGATCTTTGAAACTTTCGAACTGTGCCGCTAATACCAGATAGATCAACACCAATGCCAATCCGAATGCGAAGGTAGTATTGGATGAACTTTCTGCATAATCTCTTGATGCACCACCTAAAGCTGTTTGGAAGCTTTCATCCAATAATTTATCACCAATGGCCTGCATGGCTTTTACACCATCGCCAATGGTTTTACCTTCTGCCAGTGATGCAGAAATGGTAGCGGCTTTGAATCGGTTATAGTGATAGAGTGTAGGTGGGTTGGAGTTTTCTTCCAATTTCACCACAGAAGTCAATGGAATATTTTCTCCTCTTGCATTTCGTACATAGAGATTGGAAATATCACCCGGCTCCTGACGATCTTTTAACTCCACCTGTGAGATTACTTCATATTGCTTTCCATTCATGATGAAATAAGCCAATCTTCTTCCGCTAAATGCACTTGAAACTACATCAGCTACATCAGAAATAGACAATCCGAGATCCTTTGCTTTGATACGATCGATGGTGATCTGTAATTCGGGTTTATTGAATTTCAGGTTCACATCCACATTAGAAAATGTTTTCTCTTTTCTTGCCTCTTCCAAAAATTTTGGAATCACTTCTTTGATCTTTTCAAAATCGAGATTCTGTAAAATATATTGAACAGGCAATGATCCGCGAGAACCCAATCCTACGGAAATAGTTTGTTCTTCTACCGGGAATATTCTTGCATTATTGAACTGTGGTAATTTTTTGCTGATGGCTCTGGCAATTTCGCTTTGACTTCTGGTACGCTTATCCGGATCTACAAATGCAATACGTGCAGTACCACTATTCACACCACCACTACCACCAAAACCGGGGATAGCTGCAAACACGAAGGCTTTTTCGGGAACAGAATCAGATAGGTAATCGATGAGTTTGTTTCCTACATCCACCATATAACTATAACTCGCGCCTTCGGGACCAGACATCTGGAAACGAACACTGCTTCTGTCTTCAAGTGGTGCCAATTCACTTTGCAGATTGGTACCTACTAAGTAAATACCACCCAAACAGAGTAATACGATGACCCATGCCATCCAACGAATACGAAGAAAGCCGGTCAGCATCCGCTTATAGCCATTCTCCATGCCGCGGAAAAAGGGTTCCGTCATTTCATAGAACTTACCATGTCCCGCATCCTTTTTATTAAGATACACATTCAATACCGGTGTAATGGTAAGCGATACAAATGCGGATACCAACACTGCTGCGGCTACTGTAATACCAAACTCACGGAACAGACTTCCTACAAAACCTTCGAGAAAGATCACCGGCAAGAATACTACAGCCAGCGTAATAGAGGTTGAAATTACCGCGAAGAAAATTTCCTTACTTCCCTCGAGCGCCGCTTTACGAATCGGCAAGCCTCCTTCCAGTTTGCGGAAAATATTTTCTGTTACAACAATACCATCATCCACTACCAATCCTGTTGCCAGTACAATACCCAATAAAGTCAATACATTCACTGAGAAG
>JACVCQ010000077.1 GCA_016741945.1 Chitinophagaceae bacterium | reverse complement strand
GTGATAAGTTCATGCCTCATTTTCATATCCCTTTACAAAGTGGCAGTAATGAGATATTAGGACTGATGCGCAGAAGATACAAACGCGAACTCTATGCCGAGCGTGTTGCTTTGATCAAAAAATTGATGCCACATTGTGCCATTGGTGTGGATGTAATCGTTGGGTTCCCGGGTGAAACCGATGCTCATTTTCAGGAAACTTTTGATTTTCTGCATTCATTGGATATTTCCTATTTACACGTATTCACCTACTCAGAAAGAGACCATACCAAGGCATTGGAAATAAAACCTGTAATACCTATTCACATCAGAAACGAACGCAACAAAACACTGCGCAATCTTTCTTATATGAAAATGCAATACTTCACAGAGCAACATCACGGACAAACCCGCAAGGTTTTATTTGAGGCTTTTGAGAAGAATGGGATGATGGAGGGGTATACAGATAATTATATTCGTATTTCAACGCCGTATAGAAAAGAATGGGCGAATGAGATTGTGGATTGGAGGATTTAAGAGACAGGTAATTCACTTTTCTATAGCCCCTTTGTTTTTAAAAATTTTTCTGATTGCTTTACAATGAATAATGCCAACACTTTGGTATTTATAAGTTTGTATATTAATGCATATTCTTTGAGGTATTCCAACATACCGTACAATCTTACAAGCTGAGTTAGCTGGGTATACAAAATCAGCATCATAACATCAGTAATATGGATTATCAGCAGCAGAAATTTTACAGTACAGCAATGATTCGCGACTTTTCAGAATAAAGTTCTGCTTTAGTTCTTAATATTTAACTTTATAAAAACTAGGCATCAGTTTATGTTGGACGACTGTAAAAGACCTCCACTAATAATGATTCCCGGTCTTTAGTGGTTATTCAACTAGCTTATATTCTTCTTTCATGTACAACTTACTGTATAAATACCTTTTAGAAAGAACAGCTATAAATACAGATAGTTTCAACCGCTTAACGCAATACTTTACCATAGTAAAATACAAGAAAAACGAACAGATTTTAAGACCAGGAGATATCTGTAGAAATAACTATTTTGTTAATGCTGGCTGCTTACGGTTTTATACAACGAATAAAGAAGGTTATGAATTGACCCGATATTTTGCTTTCGAAGGTAAATTTGGAACAGCCTTGACCAGTTTTATTGAGCAGAAGCCTTCATTTGAATATATTCAATGCCTTGAATCTTCTGAACTCCTTGTAATATCGCATCAGGACTTTTTCAACCTTGTTAACACTGTACCAGAAATGAATTTCCTGTATAGGAATATTTTAGAAATGGCCTATGTAACAACCCAGCGAAGGATTTACGGGCTTCAAGGTGAAACTGCTTTAGAAAGATTGAGATGGCTAATGAACTACCAACCTGATATTTTTAAAAGAGCTTCAAGCCGAGTCATTGCCACTTATCTGGGCATCACCACTTATACATTAAGTCGGTTGAAAGCAGAGTTATAAAGTTTTTTTAGTTACTTAAATGTTGCTCTAGCGCAACATTTAACTAATAGCTCTTGATTAGCTTTATTCTTCTATAGTTTATATATGAAGAATCAATACCGGTATTTTATAAAACTGATGTTAACCTTTACCTTATTAGCAGGAGCTTCTTTGCTTAAAGCACAATCACATGAATTAATGAAGACGCAAGTACAAGATCCCCCTATACCGGTAGAAGCTTTTTTTAGTAACAATAACTTGTATTATCAGACCAATGTTAAAAAAGCACTCTCACCAAGCAGTCGGGTTAGTTTTTTTAGTCTGGCAACTTATACAGCTGATTATAAAAACGAGATATCAAGAAACAGAATGCTCATCGAAGCACAGATTAGTTATACCATTAAAAAAGGGTTTGGTGTGATGATGGGAACTGACATAAACTCTGTGACCGGTTATTCTGCTATTTTTGGTCCGCAGCATACATTTGCTTCTAGCAAACTTCTAGCCGTTACTATCGCATCTTTTTTTCTCAATACAAAAAGAGATTTCAAACTTTTTGGTTTATACGAGTACAAGCCATCAATTGGAAATGGGTGGTCACTTTACAACCGAGTACAATTTATTTACAATTATAGTATGAAAGAAGGTATACATAACAGAAGTTACCTGTACCTAAGGAGTGGCTTAAAGAAAAAAGCCCTAGTGTTTGGTCTTGGAGCGAATCTCGACCAATTTGGACCGAGAAAAACCTTTGAAGATAACTACGGTGTTTTTTTGCGTTGGGAATTTAAATAAACAGCCTGCTCAAAAAAATAAGCGAGTCAACTTTTGGAAAGTTCTGAAACTTCCCAAAAACTTCGCATGGAGTTAATCATACCATTTTTCCCCGACTAATAGGTTTGGTAGGGTAGTTCGGGAAAGCCCGCTTATTCTCACTACATTCATGAACCTATACTAAATACTTTACAGTAGTGCCTTAATCCCCCTCTTATAATGGCGACAAATACTCAGCAGGAAATTCCACCACCATCACCTGCCCCAAACTTTCGAGTTTTACATAGACTTTTTTCTTTCCCCCTCTGATCACAGTTCCTTCATTCCCCATGAATACACCATGATTGACCATGATCTTCATTTCAGCCTGATAACCCTCTTCACTTAGAATAGCTAAACTGGCATCTTTTTCGGCGAGGTATTTTTTGATGGTCATTACTTCTTCATCTTTGATCACTGCGGGTTTTCCGAGATAATACACGAAGTTCAATACCCCATCTGTCATTAATACTTTGGTGCGTTCTGAAGGGTCAATATGTACAAAGACATAGGATTTAAACAGCGGATCTTCGATAATTTTTTTGCGGTCGCTCCACTGACGCTCTACTTTCTGCAAGGGACACCAACTCTCAATTCCTTTGCGCACCAATAAACTGTCAATTTTTTTCTCCCATCTGGGCTTTGTGTATAAGGCATACCATTTTTTCTCGGGTTCCATGTGCTCACTTAGGTCTTTAAAAAGAAACAGGCATTACAAATGTAATGCCTGCAAACATAGTAAAATCATGGCTATTTCACAGCAGCAGTAGCTTTTGTGAACTCTGACGCCAATCCACTCAATACTTTCACGGTTTCTCCAATATGCATGTCTGTCTTTAAAGCCCTTAACCAGGCTTGATAACGCTCGCCTTTGTTTTTATCCGGATTATTGAAAAATTTATCCCGATCACTTACCGCGGGAACCACATTCATTTCTTCTTTTAATCTCAACAAACTGTTATTCTGTGAAACAGTAGAACGAATGCGTTTTTGCAAGGATTTATACTTATCGATATTCAAACTCGCAGGATCTTGGTTTAACTTGGAAAGCCAAAGCAAATTATCTTTCAATAGATTGAGCGAAGAATTTTGTTTGACTCTTTCATTTTCAGCCTGTATTACCTGATCATGTCCATAGTCTTTATGCCAGGTAAGGTATGTAGCTTTCTCTATCTGATCCCAAGGCAAAGCATGGGGTACATCTTTCTCGCGAATTTTTAAATATTCATAACTATCCGGCAGTACAATATCCGGTTCAATACCTTTGAGTTGAGTAGATCCACCATTGATACGATAAAACATTTGAAAAGTAAGTTTCACTGCACCCATATCTGTTCTTCCGCTATTGAAATCTACGACATTACCAAAAGGCACTGTTTTTTGCACGGTACCCTTACCATAAGTAGAAGTACTGCCAATCACTACGCCTCTCCTATAATCCTGAATGGCTCCAGCAAAGATCTCACTGGCAGAAGCACTCAATTCATTTACCAATACTGCCAATGGACCATCATATAAGGTACCGGAACGTTGATCACCATATACATTGGCTTTCCCGTCTCTATCACGAACTTGTACCACAGGCCCTTGGTTAATGAACAAACCCACCATCTGTATCACTTCATACAATGAACCGCCACCATTGTTACGCAGATCAATCACCAATCCAGTGATGTTTTCTTTTTTCAGTTTGATAATTTCTTTGGCAACATCATCAGAACAACGATTGCCGTTTTCTCTTTCCTAGTCTGCATAAAACTCATGCAACCAGATATAACTCACCTTTTCGTTGCCTTCATTTACTACTGCACTTCTGGCAAATGTTTCATCCAATACAATTTCATCTCGTTGTAGAATAATAGTCTTAATCAAACCGTCTGATTTCTTCACGGTTAAACGCACTTCTGTTCCTTTATTACCACGAATCAATTTCACAACATCTTCGGTTGCATAGCCAGCTACATCAACGGGCTCGGCCGTTCCTTGTGCTACTTTCAAGATCACATCATTCACGGATAATTCTCCTGATTTGAATGCAGCACCTCCCGGTTGAATGGAAGCAATTTTCACCCCATAATCATCTTCCGTTAACTGTGCGCCGATTCCATAAAAACGACCACTCATTTGCTCATCAAAAGATCTTTTTTCCACTGGAGCGAGGTAATCAGTATGAGGATCCATTAAACTGGTAACGGAATTGATATAGGTATTGAAACGTTGTTCTTCTTTGATTGTACTTTTGATACGATCAAATCTTTTTGTCATAGCTTTAAGCACTTTTTCACGAGCTTCTTTCTCTAATGCTTCATCCGTTTTTACCTCAAAATCTTTCTTATCTTTATTTTGTTCACGTTGCTCTTGTAATTCTACAAAACGCTCCAAGGTATAATACTTGAGTAATTTTCTCCAACGCTCTTTTTGTTCGGCTTCACTTGTGGCATATCCTAGTTGATCAGTATCCAACATTGCCGTCTCATCTACTGTGAAATCAAAGGGTTTCGACAAGATTTCCTTGTATACAATCGCAACAGCATTCAAGCGTTTTTCATAAATAAGCCCTGCTTCCGGAGCAAATTTGATTTCTGCACCTTTGATCTCATCATCCAGCGTCAATTCATGTTTTTTGAGCGCGTTGATATCTGACTGAAGAAAAAATGATTTATCGCCATCCAAATCATCTAAAAATTTCTGGAATAGTTTTTTGGAGAAATCGTTATTGATATTTTTTGGACTGTAGTGCTGTGACTCTAATAAAGATCCTACTGCAGACAATAATCTTTGTCTTTGCGAAACCACTACATCCGTATAATTGGAGGACGTATAACGGAATGCGAAAAAAAGCGCACCGAATAATACAACGGTGAGCAATACTAAACCTTTTCTACTCTTCATAAATTCCTTGAATTTTTGCATGATTCTTTTCAAAAATAACTGAAAACAAGACTTGTTCCACTCTCTGTAGAACCAATTAACAAAGGTTTTGATGAACGGTTGGCTTAAAAAAAACAACCACGAATGATACATAAAATGTTGTTTTACCCTATTTTTGCACTCCCATAAAACGGAGAGCGTAGCTCAGTTGGTTAGAGCGTCAGTTTGTGGCACTGAAGGCCGTGGGTTCGAGACCCATCGTTCTCCCCTCGAAAACCTATATGCCTAAGGCATATAGGTTTTTAAATTTCTATACATGAGTTATATCCTTTTTCTAATTCCGATTATTTCTGCATTTATTGGTTGGTTTACCAACTGGATCGCCATTAAAATGCTTTTTCACCCAAAAGAGCCCAAAAAAATATTAGGTATCACTTTACAGGGCATATTTCCAAAAAGACAACAACAATTCGCTGAAAAACTGGGTAAACTGGTAAGTCAAGAACTATTGTCTTTTGCCGATATCCAACAAAAATTGGTGCATCCCGATAATATTCAGCAGTTGATGCCGGTGGTGGAACAGCATATCGATCAGTTCTTACGCAAGAAACTGGCTGAAGAAATGCCCGTCATTAGCATGTTTATCGGTGAAAACACGATACAGCAGTTAAAAAGTGTTTTTATGAAAGAACTGGAAACCTTGTTTCCTGTGATTATGGAGCGTTATATGGGGCATTTACAGCAGGAATTGGATCTGGAAAAAATTGTCACCCAAAAAGTTGCTTCATTTTCCAGCGATAAATTGGAAGAGATCCTTCAGTCTATTTTATCCAAAGAATTCCGTTTTGTAGAGCTAATTGGTGCTATTTTAGGTTTTATCATTGGTTTATTTCAGGTTTTATTGACTCTTTTAACCTAATCACCGAATAAAACCAAGGTATCACCGAGAACACCCCTAATGCCGGTACGCTGGCTTCAAACTTTACCCCTTTAAAATTGTCTTACTACCGTCTGTATAAACAAACAGAAGTTCCCAAATCATCGATGCAACTTTGCATCAGCATATTTCAACATATTATCATGAACAAATTATTTACATGTTTCGCCTTGATTTTTTTGACTTTATCTGCTGCCGCCCAGTTTCCGGGTGCCAGAATGGGTGCAACTGGCGGCTCCCCTAATATGAATGTGGGGCATTTCTATGGCAAAATCGTTGATAGCAAGACAAATAAAGGTATTGAAGGTGTAACTGTGCAGATTACAGGCAACAAATTTGATACCGTAGCCAAAAAAATGGTGGAAGCAGTATTAAACACTCAAATTACCCGCTCTAATGGAGATTTTAGTTTTGAAGGATTATCAGTTTTAGGCAATTATAAATTGAAATTCAGTGCTTTAGGATATGCCAACTTAGTACAAACCGTCAATTTTGGCATTAAAATGCCCGCTCGGGGTGAAACACCCAACTTTCAGCAAATGTTAGGCATGGCTGATAAAGATCTGGGGAATATCAAAATGGAAGCAGATGCTACTGATTTGGGTAATGTTACCGTTACTTCTTCCGCAAAGCCTCAATTTGAAATGGGAATTGATCGTAAAATTTTTAATGTAGATAAAAATTTGGTGAGCGCCGGACAAACCGCTACTGAGATTATGAAGAATATTCCGGCTTTAAATGTAGATGTAGATGGAAACGTTACATTGCGTAATGCAGCTCCTACCATTTTCATCGATGGCCGCCCTACCACCATTACACTGGATCAATTGCCTGCAGATATTATCGATAAAGTAGAATTGATTACCAACCCTTCTGCAAAATTTGATGCATCGGGCGGTAATGCGGGTATTTTGAATATTGTTTTGAAGAAAAATAAGAAAGTGGGTTACAATGGTGGTATCAGATCAGGTGTTGATTCTCGTGGAATGATTAATCTGGGAGGTGATATTAATATCCGTCAAAATAAAGTCAATGCTTTTTTAAGTGGTTCTTACAACCAGCGTAAATCAATCACCAATACAATGAATGACAGAGATAACCTTTTCTCTACGCCGAGTAGCTTATACATTGTAGGCAAGGGTATCAGCACAGGTTTTTTTGCTTTCTTTAGAGGAGGACTTGACTTCTTGGTGGATAACAGAAATACCATTTCGATAGCTGCGAATTACAATAGAGGACAATTTGATAATACTAATAATCAAAGAGCTGATTCCACAGTAGCAGGAGTATACACTTCTTATAATGATATCCAAAATAATAGCCGTAGCAACTTCCAGAATTTAGGTACACAACTGAGTTATAAACACAACTTTACACGCAGCGGTGAAAATATCTCTGCCGATATCAACTTTAACTCAAGTAAGAATGATAATAATTCATTCGTCAATACCAGTACATTCAGAACAGATAATAGTATTAAATTCCCTGCTTTATTGCAACAAACCATTGGTGATGGTACCAATAAGTTTTATACTTTCCAAACCGACTATGAAAACCCATTAACAGAAAGTACAAAACTAGAATTGGGAGGGCGTGCTGCTATACGTGATTTTGGCAATACCAGCAATCAGTTTAGATATGATTACAATACCAATAAGTATACTTTAATTCCTGCCATCAGTAATCGATACAAATTCAACGATCAGGTATATGCTGCCTATGTAACTTACAGTTTCAAGGTGAAGAAATTCAGTTACCAATTGGGTTTACGTGCTGAAAGTTCTAACTATACCGGTACCCTTTTGAAAACAACGGGAGCTGATTCTGCACAATTCAAAGTAGATTTTCCTTTGAGCTTATTCCCAAGCGCCTTTATAACTTATAAGGTGAATGACAAGCAAGATCTTCAAGTAAATTATTCACGTCGTGTAAACAGACCGAATTTCTTCCAGTTAATGCCTTTCCCCGACTTTTCTGATCCGCAGAATATCAGTGTAGGTAATGCCGGATTGAAACCGGAATTTACCAACTCGTTTGAAGTGTCTTATAACAATGCATACAAACGTGGAGCAAATTTCTTGGTAACAGGCTTCTTCAAGTATAGCACTAACCTGATTACACGATATTCGTATACTGGCAAGAATGAGCTGAATCCCGCAGATACGAATTTGGTGTTTTACAATTCATTTATCAATGCCGATAACAGCATTATTTATGGTTTAGAATTGAGTAATAAAATGCCAGTGACCAAATGGTGGGATCTGACATTAAGCGCCAATTTATTCAGTGCTAAAATCAACGCAACCATACCCGGACAAAACATCAGCAATGACGCAAGGGTGAGTTGGTTTGCGAAAATGAACAGTGCATTCAAAGTATCAAAGGGATTATCGATACAGTTCAGTGGCGATTATCAAGCTAAAACGGTATTACCTCCGGGT
>JACVCQ010000076.1 GCA_016741945.1 Chitinophagaceae bacterium | reverse complement strand
TTCTATATTGTATCTCAAAGAAAGATCTGGAGAATATGTAGCTTATAAATATTATCTCTCTCTGTTCAAAAAAATCAAAAAAGTTCGCCCGCAAAAGATCATGGAAGAGCGGATCAGAATACCCGACTACGGCAAGGTTTTTATTCTAGCCAAAGCGGGTATCCGTAGTCAGTTGAATTTACTATAGCCTCACAAAGCAGGAAGACTTATTTTTAGTGTATGGAACAGGTGATACTGGTTAACGAGCAGGATATTGAACTGGGCGTTATGGAAAAAATGGAAGCACATGAAAAAGCTTTGCTGCATCGCGCTTTCAGTGTTTTCGTTTTCAATGACCGTCATGAATTGCTTTTACAACAAAGAGCCGTCAGTAAATACCATAGCGGTGGACTCTGGACCAACACTTGTTGCAGCCATCCTCGCCCGGGTGAAGCTGTTGCTGATGCTGCTTTACGTAGACTAAAAGAAGAAATGGGTTTTGAAACAGCACTCTTTAAAGCATTTGACTTTACTTACATAGCTCCTTTTAGCAATGGGTTAACTGAGCATGAATTTGACCATGTATTTGTAGGTACCTATATAGGAACCATTGAACCCAATGCTGATGAAGTTGAAAACTATGCGTATCATTCATTGGTATCGATTGAAGAAATGTTACAAAGAAATCCAGATGAATTCACAGTATGGTTTCATATTGCATTTCCCAAAGTGCGTGATTGGTACCTGAAACAACAAAACAATTGATCATGGAAATGTCTCCAAAGGCAATTGTAATAGGTGCGGGTGTTGCGGGTATGGCTGCAGCTATCAGATTAACAGTACAAGGATATACAGTCAATGTATATGAGCAGTCTGATCAGCCCGGTGGGAAATTGGGGTACTTTGAAGTAAAAGGATATCATTTTGATACGGGGCCTAGTTTATTTACGCAGCCTGCCAATATTGAAGAGTTGTTTGAACTAGCAGGCGAACAAATCACAGATTATTTTCATTATAGAAAGATCGATCATTCATGTCATTACTTCTATGAAGATGGCACCATGATTCGTGCAGCAGCTAATACAGATGCTTTCGCTGCGGAATTACAACAAAAAACAGGTGAGCCTGCACATCATCTAAAACACTATCTAAATAATTCTGCTAAACTATATGATGGGGTTGCAAATGTCTTTTTAAATCATTCGCTTCATAAAAGAAAATCATTATTCAAAGCGGGAATCGGAAAAGCTATCAAGACCGTTCGGCTATCACACCTGATGAAAAGTATGCATCAGGTAAATCAACAAAGTTTTCAGAGTGAAAAAGTAGTACAGCTATTCAATCGCTATGCCACTTATAATGGAAGCAATCCATATAAAGCACCTGGAATGTTGAGTTTGATCCCACATTTGGAACATAATGAAGGAACTTTTTATCCGGAAGGTGGAATGATTAGTATTACCAAGGCGCTGCATCGATTGGCTATTAAAAAAGGCGTGGTCTTTCATTTCAATCAACCGGTCGATAGAGTCATTCGTCACAATAATAAAGCGATCGGCGTAGTAGTGGCAGGAAAAAATATACTGTCTGATATAGTTGTGAGTAATGTAGATGTATACTTCACATATTTGCGATTATTGAATGATCCGGAAAGAGCGAAGAAAATTCTGAAGCAGGAAAGAAGCAGTAGTGCATTAATTTTTTACTGGGGCGTGAATAAAATATTTCCATCATTAGGATTACATAATATTTTCTTCAGCAATCATTACCAACAAGAATTTGATCATTTATTTCGACTGAAGAAAGCATACAATGATCCTACTGTTTATATCAATATCACTTCTAAATGTGAACCGGGTAAACAGGCCCCCGATGGAAAAGAGAATTGGTTTGTAATGGTGAATGCACCGGCTAACGTAGGGCAAGACTGGTCAGAACTGAAGACTTTGTATAGAAGAGCGGTGATTGACAAATTGAACCGGATGTTACAAACCAATATTGAATCATTGATTGAAACGGAAGACATACTGGATCCGGTATTGATTGAAACAAAAACGGGTTCTTATCAGGGTTCTTTATACGGAACGAGTTCGAATTCTAGAATGGCGGCTTTTTTACGTCATCCGAATTTTTCAAGACAAATAGAAGGATTATATTTTGTGGGTGGAAGTGTGCATCCCGGTGGTGGTATACCTTTGTGTTTAAGGAGTGCGAAGATCATGAGTGAGATTGTACAAGATGATACCCGAAAAAGAAAAAGACATTGAACAAATATAAACTGACCATATCAGCTTTTTTGGCCATCCTGTTTCATGTGAGTGGACTGATTGGTATGTTGTATACAGATCATAAAGATTGGTTCATTGCTAATACACCTTTGAATCTTATTTTGATGGCAACCTTGTTAGTATGGAACCAACCCAAACCCAATAAATCTTTTTTACTTTTTTTATTGGCCGCTTTTCTTACAGGTATGGGTTCTGAAATGATTGGCGTAAATACGGGTAAACTATTTGGCTGTTATCATTATGGACAAGTACTCGGTCCGCATTTCAATGGCGTACCTTGGTTGATTGGTGTGAACTGGTTTGTGATTGTTTACTGTTCAGGCGTGATCATGCAAAAAGCCATTGACTGGATGAGTTTGAAATATGAGGAGTCTGGCGGACGCTTATCTAAGCGCATGGTCACGATTTCATTGGTGCTTGATGGGGCTTTGTTAACGGTATTTTTTGATTGGATAATGGAGCCTGTAGCCGTTAAATTGGGTTTTTGGCAATGGGAGGGGGGTGTAATTCCCTTTTTTAATTATCTCTGCTGGTTCTTTATCAGTGCAGCGTTGCTGTTACTTTTTCGATATCTGCGTTTCGAGAAGACCATCCATTTTGCGGTACATTTGTTTATTATACAAATTCTGTTTTTCTTAACACTCAGATGGTATTTTTAAGATGTTGTACGCATTGATCACACTGGCAACTTTTTGTATCATGGAAGGTATTACCTGGCTTACCCATCGGTACGTAATGCATGGATTTTTATGGTATTTGCATGAAGATCACCACCAGAAGGGCCCCGGATTTTTTGAGAAGAACGATGCTTTCTTTATCATTTTTGCAATACCCAGTTGGTTATGTATTATGTTAGGAAGTATGAATGAAGTGTATTGGGTAGTAAGTATTGGTGCGGGTATCGCCATGTATGGTTTTGCTTATTTTCTGGTACATGAAATCATCATACACCAGCGGATTAAATTATTTACAAGAAGCAATAATAAATACATCAAAGCTATACGCTGGGCACATAAAATGCATCATAAACATCTAGATAAACACGAAGGCGAAAGCTTCGGTATGCTCATTGTAGCTAAAAAATATTGGGATAAGATTCGAAAAGATGAAATGATGCAAAAAGGCTAAATTCACAATTCACCATTGACCATTCACCACTGACCACTCACTATCACTATATCATCTCCGGTTCAGGTCTTGCGGGTATGAGTCTGCTCATGCGCATGATGCAAGATTCTTTTTTTGAGGACAAACAAATATTGGTTGTAGATAAAGCGCCAAAACAGCAAAACGACAGAACCTGGTGTTTTTGGGAAAAAGAAAACAGACTTTTCGAATCAATTGTGCATCATCAATGGCAGCGGCTAGATTTTTTTTCAAATGATTATTCAGCCACATTCGACATCGATCCGTATCGGTATAAGATGATACGTGGCATTGATTTTTATCAGTATGTGTTACAAAAGGCAGCCAATAAAAGTAATGTCCATTTTCATTATGAGGAAGTGCTGGGAGTGGAGAATGAAAATAATAAAGCCGTATTAACATTGGCTTCTGGGAAGATAACAGCTGACTACATTTTCAATAGTATTTTGTTCCGGGAACCAAAAATCACAGCTGGGCAATATATGTTGCTCCAGCATTTTAAGGGATGGGTGATCGAGACACCTGTGCCTGTTTTCGATGCTTCCAAAGCTACTTTCATGGATTTTCGAGTGTCGCAGAAAGAAGGAACTACATTCATGTATGTATTGCCCATAGCAGCGAACAAGGCATTGGTAGAATACACTTTATTTACAGAAAAATTATTACCACAAGAGAAGTATTCCGAAGAACTGGTTCAATACCTTTCCGCGTATCTGGGTATCAATACATTTACCATTGAACACGAAGAATTTGGAATCATCCCCATGACCAATCATATTTTCCCTTCAGTTGAAGGTAAAGTCATTTATATTGGAATTGCAGGTGGACAAGCCAAAGGAAGCAGCGGATATGCATTCCAGTTCATACAAAAACGAACGGCAAGTGTAGTGGATGCTTTAAAAAACAATCGTGTTCCTAAGGCTGATAATAGTGTTACTACAAAAAAATTTCGCTTGTACGATAGTGTATTATTGAATGTATTACACCATAAAAAGCTCAACGGTGACCAGATATTTGCTGCAATCTTCCAAAAGAATCCGCCACAGCGCGTGCTTCGTTTTTTAGATAATGAAACCAGTATATGGGATGATCTGCATATTATGAATAGTGTACCCACAAGTATATTCCTAAAAGCAGCAATACAAGAGTTGTTCAGGTAGTTAATGTAGTTTCTGCTATTTTTGCCTGCATCATAATGTATCATGGCCTCGTAGTATCCGCCAGGGCGGAGATAGTATACTCCCAACAGTAGTGTTGGGGTAAAGCTCAAGCTATAGGTTAGCAAAGTTCTTTTAGATGTTGATATTAATATCATGGCCTCGTAGTACAATGGATAGTATAAGAGTTTCCGAAGCTCCAGATCCAGGTTCGATTCCTGGCGAGGCCACAAGGGTAAGAAAGAAGAAACAAGGATTAATAATTTAATTGTATTGGAGAGTTTCCGAAGTTCCAGATCCAGGTTCTCCGCTGCGGCGGATGGCGAGGCCACAAGGGTAAGAAAGAAGAAACAAGGATTAATAATTTAATTGTATTGGAGAGTTTCCGGAGCTCCAGATTCAGGTTCTCCGCCGCGGCGGATGGCGAGGCCGCAAGGGTAAGAAAGAAGAAACAAGGATTAATAATTTAATTGTATTGGAGAGTTTCCGGAGCTCCAGATTCAGGTTCTCCGCCGCGGCGGATGGCGAGGCCGCAAGGGTAAGAAACAAGAAAGAAGAAACGAGAATCAATAACTTAATTATAATGGTGAGTTTAGTTCTTAGTAGATTAAGAATAGAACGCTGATTTTTATGATTGGTTATGATTTTTAGAACTTATCTGCGTCAATCATAAAAAATCATAATAATCCGCGTTCCATTATACGATTCAAACAGGTATCACCGTGAAATAATTTTTGGAACGTTTTCAAACTTTCCAAAAGTTCAACGCATCATTATTCATGCGGTAATCCCTTCAATCCAAAATACTTCCCTTTTGATGTCTCAATCACCGTTTTAATGTTTTTGAAATGATTTTCAGTTGGTGACAGGTTTACAAATTTCCCTACGATTCTTCTATGTTTATAAATGATAATTGTATTCTCTGCATTGGGATCAACCTTGTTCAAATACATTTCTGTTTCTTGATCATTCATGGATGGCACATAAGTAAGTGCGGTTCTTTGTAATTTCAATTCTTTACCCAGAGATTCCAGCAATTGTTGTCTGTCTGCAGCATTATAGTTTCTTTCATCGCCATATACAAAATAGGCTTTCAGTGAATCCTTGTACTGCTCTGCACTAAGTTCCAGAAATTGTAACCAATGTTTAATAGCTGGCCAATCGGGTCTATTGCCGGCAAAAAAAATGATGCCATGATAACGTCCGTATTTACAAACCGGACAAGCCCTGCTCCCCTTATCGGGTCCATAAGCATGATAAGGTATAAAGGAAGGTTGATCTTGTCCAATAGAAAGTCCCGATTCTTTCGGTAGGTCTTTTGTAGCTGGATGATTGGGAATATTGAGTCCTAATATGATATCATGTTCTGCTACCAGCACTTTTCCATTCAGTAGTACACGAAGTATGCCATTGCCACCTCTTTCCTCTGCGGGATATTTTTTCAAATGCTTGATCAATAATGGATCTTCATCAAAAACAAGATCATCAACATAATAAGGGTTAGCAATTGTTGGTTCTTTGATCAAAAGATGAATATGAGCCGGAATATCTTCTTTCGGATAAGGTGCAGGTCTTAAAGTATGAATCATGTAATTCCCATTACTGTCAGACTTGACCCAACCGCGTAAATAACCGTGTTGTAGTGTTTTGCTATGACTACCGGATTTATTGCTATACAAACCTTTAGCATCCGTGTGCCAATAATAGATGAGTATATTGGCAGCAGGCGTTTTCCCATCCGCCTGAAATACCCGTCCTGCGACTATCAGCTTTTGAGCATTTTCATACCAACCGGCACTGGTATCAGAAGACCCAATCTTATCCGGTATTCCTTCAAACATTAGTTCACAGGTTTCACAATTACCGCCTACAGGGGCCGTGTCTTTTTTTTGATGGGTTGATTGTGCTTCACAGGATGAAAATGCCAATAAGCAGATGATTGTGAGAGAAGAAAGATAGTTGGACATCATGAATTTTTGCTACAAAATTCCTGTTGGTGTCTTCGCCTAACAAATGGGATGTTATAAGATGAGTTTATATTGTGGTATCCTGAGTAACGGAACCCATTGCCCGTTTAAAATCAGACGCATAATTTCTACTTAGACGCAATACTGCTTGGTCTTTTAACACAATATCATAATCGCCATTTTGTCTTGAGCGAAAAGAAGTGATCTTTTGGGTGTTTACAATGGTAGATTTATGGATCCGTACAAACTGATCAGGCTGTAGTTCCTCTTGTATCTTTCCAAGTGTAGTTTTATGTAAGTATTTTCTGGATGGGGTATGTATCACCACGTAAGGCGGGCTTGATTGAATATGCTGTATCTCTTGTTTGGTAACCAAAATTTTTTGATGACCTTCTTGTACAATTAGGATAGGACTATATAAGGGTTTATCGGATAGAACTTTATCAATAGGTGCTGATGGCTGAATGATAGTTTCTTGAGGTTTTGAGAACTTGAAAAAGAAAGGAAGTCCATATAATAATAAGAGCGAATACCCATTTTCTGAAAAACTGAATCCCATGCCTTTCCAAAAGATGAATCTTTGTTCATAAAAAATGCTAGAGATCAAATCAATCCATACAGCACTTATAAATAGGTGAGTCCCAACCATGAAAAAATAGAGCAAAAGCTGATGCATGAAAGGTAATGACTCTTTTTGCAGTATTTTATTTTGAAGTATACAAAACGGAATAAACCACCACCAAAAACTGCTGAATAAAAAAGATTCAGAAAAATAGTATGCTGAATCAGTAAAACGCGTTTGACTAAAGTCTTTTACTAGTGTAAAAAGAAGCCCGCCCGAAACAAGTATGATGGCTAAAGAATGCGAGGAAATTTTTTGATGAAACTTGAGTTCCATAGCTGATACTTTAATGTCACATTTAAAAGTAAGCAGTTTTTAAAAATCACTATTGCGCGGATATGTTAATTCTTTAGTAGGGTTAAAGTAGAACGCA
The DNA here is from genome assembly GCA_016741945.1 of Chitinophagaceae bacterium. Lineage (GTDB taxonomy): Bacteria > Bacteroidota > Bacteroidia > Chitinophagales > Chitinophagaceae > Sediminibacterium. Next base: position 997 of record JACVCQ010000076.1, on the reverse strand, counting down.
GATTATCATGATTATCATGATAAGTCATGATTTTTAGAAAATCATCTGCGCCAATCATGAAAATCATGACAATCCGCGTTCCATTATACGATTCAAGCAAAAATCACTGCACCCAATAATCCACTACAGTTACTTTTTCAAGTAAACCCGGTAACAGTTTGGTGAAAGCTATATGAGCAGGGTGAACCAGGTAATCGTCACGATCTTTTTCACTGGAAAACGTGAGCAGGAAACAATGGGTAAGACCGTTATTCAATTTCTCCGGACTATTGTTCTCTCCCCATTCAAATCTCTTAATGGTCTTTATTTGATTGGATAGTTCTTTAAATGCACGAACCACTTTATCAATAGCAGCGGAATCTGCTTTTGATGTCCAGCCGAAAAGCACTACATGGCGGAGCTCTCTGGTGTTGGTTTGAGATTTACCATTGATAGAAACCAAAACAAGTAATGCCCAACAAAATATCATCTTCTTCATACACAATTTATTGATGGCTCATAGCTAATACATCGCATGCACCATTGCCAAACTTTCTCTTGCCATTTGGCTATTGTATTCAAACGTAAGCTGTTTGTGATTGATGGTGTCTACAATCGTTCCAATGAAACAGAGTCCTGCAGTGAAGAGGTATAATAAACCCATTCCATTTTGTCTGACCATGAATCTTTGTACTCCTGCTACCAGTACAAAGCCAAGTATACAGCCAAGTAGTATCTGATCAGTTTTTCTTCTTTTACCATTATAAACGGCGATGAAGTTTTGCAGTCTTTCGGGTGATAAATCTGCAGTAAGGTTTTGTAAATACACCAGTTCTTCGCCTTCAAGAGCGGGGATCAGATTGTACAGGTTGGGTTTCATGTTGTTTACGTAAAGGTTGTATGAGTTGTTTTATCCTTATAAATATAATGATTACTCCCACAACTCCCAACGGGTGATGTTCAAAGGCGGCCCTAAACCTAACATGTAAGGCATCCTTAATGGAATGTCCAATACCTC
>JACVCQ010000075.1 GCA_016741945.1 Chitinophagaceae bacterium | reverse complement strand
AACGGATGAAACAATAGCTCAGTGCTTAAAACCAAAATGTAAAATAAAACATGTAGTATCTGTTGCCTGATGGTAAAGATTCCCTACTTCAATAGTTAAAATATCTTGAACCGTATCAGTTACCCATGCATTATTTAGTAGTTTACCAGTCAACTCTAATTTATTGGTGATTAATTGTCCGTCAAATGCTTCGATTACCGGGATCAATCCATGCTGAGAAGGATAGTCATCTTTTTGTATGCTTACATCCTGCACAGTAACAGGTGCACAGTCAAACTGATTGATGGTGGTAGCAGGAACTGATGGTATTAAAGTCTTTCCCTCTTTAGCAACCAATATTCCATCCACATAAGTCTCTAGTACTTTAAAATGAGTGAGATCTTTGACTACAATAAAATCTGCAGGATCATGCTCATTCAAAAGTCCAATCGGTAAACGATAATGTAATACCGGATTGATACAAGCTGCTTTTAAAACATTGAATACATCCAATCCTTTTGCAACGGCTCTTGCACAGAGATCATTGATATGTCCAGCCACCAAACTATCCGGATGTTTATCATCACTACAAAAGAGTGTATGGTTAGGATGATCATCTACCAATTCAATCAGTGCTTCAAAATTTCTTGCAGCACTTCCTTCTCGAATAATGATTTTCATGCCATGTTGTAATTTATCAATGGCTTCTTCTATTGTAAAACATTCGTGATCGGTAGAAATGCCAGCTTCTATATAGGCTTTTGCAGCGTCGCCACGTAAACCAGGGGCATGCCCATCTACAGGTTTGCGCATACGATGAGCAGCCGCTATTTTTTTCATCACTTCAGGATCCTGATTCAAAACTCCCGGGAAGTTCATCATCTCACTTAGATATGCGATTTCAGGTCTTTCGAGAAGGGTCGTAACAGCAGTGCTATCAATCATTGCCCCTGCAGTTTCAAATCTAGTAGCAGGAACGCAACTTGGTGCTCCGAAATTAAATTTGAAAGGAACTTTTTTACCATTCTCAATCATAAAATCAACACCTGCAATCCCACATACATTCGCAATCTCATGTGGGTCACTCACAGTACCCACAGTGCCATGTATAACTGCTAGTCTTGCAAATTCAGAAGGAATCAGCATGCTACTTTCAATATGAACATGACTATCAATGAAACCGGGAAGAATGAATTGATCAGGCACCATCTCATCCGTTTTTTCAATGCGGGAGATATATCCATTTTCAATCCAAACACAGGCTGGATATATTTTTTTATTGCGTATATCTACTAGTTTTCCTGAAACCTGAAAAGAATGTTGCGTACTCATATTACGAAGATAGAAAAAGCGGATAGATGTAGAGGAAGTTGACAGTTGATAGTTGACAGTTAGGTGATTGCTTATGGGTAATGGCTTATGGTTTTTTCTTTCTGCCAACTGTCAACTGTCATCTGTCACCCCCCCCTCTTCCCCCGTTCATCAAATCTTTTCTTAAATAACGATACAAAAGATTCTACAGCGGCAAAGTCTCAGTAAGTTTACGTTTCACAGAATGAAATCATATGAAAAAGGTATTTCTATCCCTGCTTTTTGTGGCAGCAATGATGTTCACTTATTCTCAAACCGTGGAAGAAGTGATGACAAAATATGAAGAAGCCAATGGTGGTAAAAACAGGTTAAAGGCCATCAAGACTTTACAAATGGAGAGTGTGATGAAAATGAATTTGATGAACCAAAGTTTTGATATCAGTCTAAATAGTATCCGTGAAAGAGGCAAACTATATCGTAGACAAATGGGTGGTATTATGGGTATGGGCAATTCATGGACGATGGTAACAGATACTGCTGGCTATGTTCTGATACCAGCCATGCCGAATTTCGGAGGTCCCAGAGGTGGGGGTGATGGACCTGCTTCTTCCGGACCAACCATTTCCAAAATGACGGATGATGATCTTCGCAAACAACAACATGAATTAGACTGTGCCGGTCCTTTTCCCATGTTGATTGATTATGCGAAAAAAGGGTATGCTGCTGAGCTGCAAGGAACTAGTAAAGTCAATAAAGAAGATTGTTATAAAGTTAAGCTCACCATGAAAGATGGATTGAGTGCTGTTTTCTATATCAATACCAATAATTATCTCGTTCAACAAGTAGATGCTACCGATGAAATGGCGGCAGCTTTAACCGGTTTTGGAAGCATGATGCGTATGATGGGTGGTGGTAGACGTAGTTTGAAAGCATCTATTTTGTATAATAGCTATAAAGATATTGGTGGCATTCAATTCCCTATGAAACAAATCATCAATATTGGGCCTGTTGAAACAGTGATTGAACATCTGGATATCAAAATGAATGAGCCTGTTGACGAAGTTTGGTACCGTGTAAAATAGTTGATAGTCCATGGACCATGGTCTATCAACCATTTCCCTTTTCTTCCGTAAATTCCATTCCCAATTCAATACTGCATATGAAAAAAACAATGATGCTGCTATGCGCAGTAAACATGCTTGTAACAAGTATACAGGCCCAAAAACAAGATGCTAAAAAAACAGTAGTAACAGCCGCTGTTGCATCAGATCCTTCTAATACTCTTTTTTCAAAACTGAAATATCGTTTAGCGGGCCCTTTCCGAGGTGGTCGTAGTGCGGCAGTTGCAGGTAGCTTTACCAATAAAACAACTTTTTATTTTGGTGCTACCGGCGGTGGTTTATGGAAAACCACAGATGGAGGTAGCAACTGGAAAAATATCGGAGACAAATATATCGGTGGTAATATAGGTGCCATAGCAGTAGCTCCAACTGATGAAAACATTATTTATGTAGGTGAAGGTGAAAACACAGTACGAGGTAATGTGGCAGAAGGATTGAATGGTATGTGGAGAAGTGATGACGGTGGACGTACCTGGAAAAATATCGGTCTGAAAGAAGGCAGACATATCATCCGTATCGTCATACACCCTCGTGATCCCAATACGGTTTGGGTAGCTGCACTTGGACATCTTTTTGGTCAGAATGAAGAGAGAGGTGTATTTAAAACAACCGATGGCGGTAAAACCTGGAAAAAAGTTCTGTATGTGAACAATCTTACCGGTTCTTCCGATCTAGTGATGGAACCTGGTAATCCCAATGTATTATATGCGGGTATGTGGCGATTGATCAGAACACCACATAGTTTAGAAAGTGGTGGAGAGGGAAGTGGATTGTATAAGAGTGTTGATGGTGGTGAAACCTGGACCAATATCAGCACAGCCAAAGGAATGCCAAAAGGTACTTGGGGTATTGTTGGGGTAGCCGTTGCTCCTTCTAATACTGATAAAGTATACGCGATCATTGAAAATGCAAATGGGGGATTGTATACCAGTAATGACGGAGGTGAAAGCTGGACATTGACCAGCAGTGATAACAATATCCGTCAACGTGCATGGTACTACAGTAAAGTATTTGTAGATCCCAAGAACGAAAACTTGGTCTATGCTTTGAATGTTGGTTTCATGCGTAGTCGCGATGGGGGAAGAACTTTTCAGAGTGTAAGAACACCACATAGTGATCATCATGATCTATGGATCGATCCTGAGAATGGAAACAGAATGGTTGTAGCTGATGATGGTGGTGGACAAGTGAGTTTTGATGGAGGAGAGAATTGGAGTACCATGGATAATCAGCCTACCGGACAATTCTATCGTGTGTCAACCGATAATGCTCATCCGTACAGAATATTGGGAGCACAACAAGATAACTCAACCATTCGTATGCGTAGTCGTACCAGTGGCGCAGGTATCACCGATCGCGATTGGGAAGTAACGGCAGGATCAGAGAGTGGTTATGTGGTTGCCGATCCTTTGAATCCAGATGTAGTGTATGGCGGTAACTATGGTGGCTATTTGGCAAGACTGGATCATAGAACCGGTGAAAACCGCGCCATTAATGTTTGGCCCGATAACCCAATGGGATCAGGTGCAGATGTTTTGAAATATCGTTTCCAATGGAATTTCCCTATCTTCTTCTCTCCACACAATCCGAAGAGACTGTATACAGCAGGTAACCATTTATTTGTAAGTGAGAATGAAGGTCAGAGTTGGGAGATCATTAGTCCGGATCTTACTACAAATGACAAAACACGTCAGGTATCCAGTGGTGGTCCCATTACGAAAGACAATACTTCGGTGGAATATTATTGTACCATTTTTACGGCTGCAGAATCTGTATTGGAGAAAGATTTGCTATGGGCCGGTAGTGATGATGGATTATTGCACGTAACCAAAGATGGTGGTAAAAACTGGGAGAATGTAACACCTACAGAAGCAGGTAAGTGGATGATGTGGAATTGTATTGAAACGGATCCATTTAAAAAAGGAACTGCTTATGTGGTAGGAACAAAATACAAACTGGATGATTTTGCTCCCTATATTTTCAAAACAGAAGATTACGGGAAGACCTGGAAGAAAATCACCAACGGTATTGATAAAATGCATTTCACTCGTGCGATGCGTGCAGATAAAAAACGTCAGGGGTTATTGTATGCAGGAACCGAATATGGTATGTACATTAGTTATGATGATGGTGCTAATTGGAAAAAGTTTCAGCTGAATTTACCTGAGACGCCAATCACAGATCTTACCATCAAAGAAAATGATTTGATTGTGGCTACACAAGGTCGTGCTTTCTGGGTATTGGATGATTTGAGTATTGTTCAGCAAATGAATCCAACTGTATTGGAGAAAAATATCCATGTATTTGATGTGAACCCTGTTTATCGTACAGAAAGTGCAGGTAGAGGCAGAAGAAATTTTGGTGGTGTTGCTGCTAACATGGGTATGAATCCCGCATCCGGTGTGGTATTCAATTATTATCTAAAAGGAGCAACAGATAGTTCTAGAGTTTCAATCACTGTATTTGATAAACAATCTAAACCTATCCGCACTTTTAGTAAAAATGCAAGAGAAGCAGCTGATAAAATTGATTTTGAAAATGGCATGAATCAATTTGAATGGGATATGCAGTATCCGCCTGCAGAACGTTTGGATGGATTGATTCTTTGGAATGGTGGAATCGGCTCTGCAAAAGCATCTCCCGGTAAATACACTGCACGTTTCCGTTATGGAAAAGATTCTGTGGATGTTCCGTTCGTAATCAAACCCAATCCGAATTTTGCAACAACAGAAGCTGAATATGATGAGCAACTGACTTTCTTATTGCAGGTTCGTGATAAATTCAGTGAGATCCAAAAGGCCATTAAAAACATTCGTGCATTACGTTCACAAATGAATGATTTTACCGGAAGAATCGATGGCAATAAAGAGATCAAATCTTTTGCAGATAGCATCAATAAAAAAATCACTGCTGTTGAAGAAGCATTGTATCAAACCAAAGCGAAAAGTGGACAAGACGTATTGAATTTCCCCATCCGCTTGAATGATAAGATCGCAGGATTATATGGCGTGGCTTCCAGTGGACAAAATCCACCAAGCAAACAAGCCCGCGAAGCATTTGCAGATCTGGCCGGACAAGCAGATGTACAACTGGCGAAATTAAAAGCGGTGATAGAGAATGATGTAAAAGCATTGAATAAACTTATTAATGAGAAACAGGTGCCGGTGATTGGGATTAAGTGAAGAGTGAAAGGTGAAAAGTCAAAGGGCTGTAGTGTCGTAGGATGCTGCAGCCCTTTTGTTATAAGCTTAAGCGCTTCGTTTGCAAAGTATTGGTTGACTGTATGTTTAAAGATTCGTTCAAAATAAAAGGTAGTAAAAATACTACCTTTTAAAATAAATGATATCTTTATTATGAAATCAAGTGAGTTCCATAGGAAAATAAAACAAAATGGCTGGCAGTTATTGCGAATAGAAGGAAGTCATTACTTGTATGAAAAGGATGGGAAAGTAGAAGCAGTTCCTTTTCATGGACCGAAAGAAATGGGAGAAGGATTGAGAAAAACTTTAATAAAAAGAATGCAGTTAAAATAAATAAGGAAGTATAATGAAACAAGTGATTATCATTATTGAAAGAGCTACTGACGGAACATTTAGCGCCTATAGTGATAAAGTAGATGGAATATGGGGTATGGGAGATACACCTGAGCAAGCCAAGCAATCAGCACTTGAGAGTTTGCGATTGTTTAAAGAAAATAATCCTGCAAGGAAATGGCCCAAGAATTTACAAGGTCAGTATGAACTCATTTTTAAGTTTGATGCAGAGAGTTTATTGAACTACTATAACAAAATCTTTACTAAAGCGGGTCTTGAAAGGATTACAGGGATTAACCAAAAATTATTACAACATTATTCATCTGGTCTTAAGAAGCCACGTCAATTACAATCAAAAAAAATTGAAAATGCATTGCATGATCTAGGAAAGGAATTGTTGTCAGTGCAGTTGTAAACTTATATTCAAATCTAGTATCTGCCATCCGCCATCAGACATCAGACATCAAATCCGGTCTTCTATCCTTAGTACGCTGCAGCGCCTGTTCATACCGCCATTCCTCTACTTTCTTCGGATCTCCTTGTAACAATATTTCAGGCACTTTCATGCCTCTGAAATCAGCGGGTCTTGTATATCCAGGGGGTGCTAATAAATTATCCTGAAAAGAATCGGTTAATGCAGATGTTTCATCATTCAAAACACCCGGTATCAAACGACCGATCGCATCTACTACTACTGCTGCTGCAAGCTCTCCACCACTCAATACATAATCACCGATGGATATTTCCATAGTCACATATTGCTGACGGATACGTTCATCAATACCTTTATAGTGACCGCAAATGATCAATAGATTTCCTTTTAATGACAACTGATTGGCCATACGTTGATCGAAGCGTTGTCCATCAGGTGTCATGTAGATGATGGCATCATAAGGCTGGTCTTTCTGTAATTCATCAATGGCATTGGCCAAGGGCTCACACATCATCACCATACCGGCACCGCCGCCATACTGGTAATCATCTATCATACCGTATTTGTTCACCGCCCATTTTCTTAATTGGTGTACACGCACTTCCAACAAGCCTTTTTCCTGTGCACGTTTCATGATGCTGTGCGAAAAGGGACTTTCTAGCAATTCTGGTAAGACGGTAAGAATATCGATGCATAGCATGCTACAAAGGTAGTTGGGAATGCTGAGATTTTTAAATCAGCAGTAGAAATGGTTTTACTTAGAAGTAATAAGTCATTTTGGTAATGAGTGTAACAAATAAGACTTATTAAAAAATCATAAAGCTTATTCTTCTGTAAGTTCTGTATGCAATGGGTTCGCCATTGAGTTTTGCTGGAGTCCACATTTTACTCGACATCCTGATAACTCTTTTTACTTCACCGGCTGTATCATATCCCGGATCATTATCGATAGTGATGTCAGATACTGTTCCATCAATATTTACTGTAAAACGAACAATTAAAGTATATACTCCTTCCGGTGCCCCTCTCCGCTTGGGTAAATCACGGTCAAGCATTCTTTCCATAAAACGGCTATATCCTTTTAAGCCGTCTTTGAATTCAGGTGGACTATCTACCTGATAAGTAGAATCAGCAACAATATGCTGCGCATTCACAACTACCGTCAGCAATAAAAAGAAAGTGATTAATGATAGTATCTTTTTCATATTTGTATCAGTTCATAAAATCTCCCAAATCTCTTCGCTGTTTCTTGGTAGGTCTACCAATCTTACTCAACCTTTTTCCGGTTTGGTAAGTAGCTGCTTCAAATTTGATCCTGTCTAGTTCCTCTGCAGGTGTAAGATCGATATAAAATTTGATGGCTTCGCTGTATTGAACCCGATAATCCAATAATCCGGTTACTTTCACCACCCATCTCCGGCTTTCTGTTTTTACTTCATATTCATCTCCAATTGCTACGATACGTGAAGCTTTGATGGCATTGCCATTCATTTTCACCTTGCCTTTACTACATGCATCACCTGCCTGACTCCTCGTTTTGAACAAACGAATAGCCCAGAGATATTTATCGATCCTTAATTTTTCTTTTACTTCGGTCATAACAAAAACAAAACAGGAGCAAATATAAAATTGCTCCTGTTTCTTGATTTATTTTCCTTTCGCATAATACTGATGGAAATACGGAATGGTTTCAATGCCTTTATAAAAATTGAATACATCATTTTTTTCTTTCGACCTATGCAGGTTGTCGCTATCCAATCCAAATCCCATGAAAACAATCTTGAGTCCCAGCTCTTTTTCAAACAAAGCACAAATAGGGATACTTCCACCGCCACGAACAGGGATAGGTTCTTTACCAAAAGTCGTTTCAATGGCTTTTGCAGCAGCTCTGTATTCATGAGAGTCAATAGGAGTCATATAAGGTTCACCACCATGATGTTCTGCAGCTTTAACGGTAACACCTTCCGGTGCCGTGCTGGTGAAATAGTCAAGGATTTTTTTGGTGATCTTTTCCGATGACATATTGGGTACAAGTCTGCAAGAGATCTTAGCAAAAGCTTTTGATGGTAATACGGTTTTAGCCCCTTCACCTGTATAGCCACCCCAGCTACCATTTAGCTCCATGGTAGGCCTGAAACCGGTTCTTCCATTGGCG
>JACVCQ010000074.1 GCA_016741945.1 Chitinophagaceae bacterium | reverse complement strand
TGAAATATCCACCCACCGCCAACCCGCGCCAGGTAGTCAATTCAGTTTCAATAGCAGATTGAACCAAGCGAGGTTGTAATCCGAGTGAGTTACCACAGAAATAGATTACATCCTGATCATTTTTCTTGGGGAAATGAAATTCTTTTTTAAAACCTGCTAATATATCAGCAGCATCCGCCTGTTGTGCATAAGATCGATCTGTCGTAAAAGCAAACATCATATGAATTTGGGTGTAAAATAGTGTGAAATGGTCAATTAGGAGTTAGGTGTTAGGTTTGAGGGGTTAGTTCATTAGATATGCGCCAATGCTCGACAATCCACGCCTATATCCTAACCCTTGATCCCTAACGCCCAATACCTAACACCTAATACCTAACACCCTTCACCGAATTTTCATCCATCCAATTGGGTCGTTTAACTCGTTTACCCTAATTTTCAGCTCCTCAAAAACGTAATAACTGTATGAGAAAATTCCTGCTGTTGTCAGTATGGCTGCTATTAGCCTTTGCTGTTACTGCACAACAAACACCTGTTACCAAGGCCAACTATGCATTAGCGGCCCGCTTTTCTCCAAAGAAATTGGGTAAGATGATCTTCAGCACCGCTGTTGATCCACACTGGCTCAAGAATTCAGATAAGTTCTGGTACATGTATGAGACTACAGAAGGTAAGAAGTGGTTCATCGTGGATCCGGTAAAAGGAGAGAAGAAAGAGTTGTTCAACAATGCAGATCTGGCTGCCAAAATCACCCGTATCGTAAAAGATCCTTTTGATGCGCAAAACCTCGGACTCGACAGTATGCGTTTTGTACGCGATGAAAACTGGATCCAGTTTGAAGTGAAGAGCACACAGGATGAAGTGAAAAAAGATACCGCCACTACCGGTCGACGTGGTGCTGCCGGCGCAGCAGCTGCTACGCCTGCTAAGAAAGTATTCTATTTTGAATACAACCTGCAGACAGGTGAGTTGATCGAACTGCCTGATTTCAAAAAACCAAAGCGTCGTCCAAACTGGGCTTCTATTTCTCCGGATGGTAATGTAGTCGTGTTTGGTAAGAACTACAATATCTACTGGATGGACAAAGCCAATTATGAGAAAGCTTTGAAAAATGAAAACGATTCTACCATTGTAGAATATGCATTGACCAAAGATGGTATTGATGGATATGGTTACTACAACGATGGTAATTTATCCGGCAGTGGTATGACCGATGATGAGAAAGAAAAAGAAATGAAAAAAAGAAGACCCGTATTTGCATTGTGGTCTCCTGATTCCAAATATTTTACATTACGTCGCGTTGATAATCGTAAAGTGAAAAATCTTTGGGTGATCAATAGTGTAGCGAATCCTCGTCCAACATTGGAAACCTATAAATATTGGATGCCGGGTGAAAAAGAATCACCAACCGATCATCTGTATTTATTTGATGTCGCGAATAAGAGCAGCAAAGAATTGAATGTTTCTCAGTTCAAAGACCAGGCAGTAGCAGTATGGTCTGATCCCGGAAAAGTGAATACCCGTGATGACGACTGGAGACCTTCTATATGGTTGGGTACCAAAGATAAATTCTACTTCACCCGCACCAGCCGCGATCAGAAACGTATTGATGTTTGTGTGGCTGATGTAGCAACCGGTACGGTGAAGCCTGTGGTAGAAGAGCGTTTCAATACCTATATCGAGATCAACCGTATCGGTTTGATCAATGGTGGTAAAGAATTCATTCACTGGAGTGAGCGTGATGGTTGGGGACATTTTTATCTGTATGATGAAAATGGTAAGGTGAAAAACCAGATCACTTCAGGTGCATACCATTGTGAAGATATTTTGGGTATCGATGAAACCAAACGTGTATTGTATTTCTCTGCCAATGGTAAAGAAGCAGGGGAAGATCCTTACTACTTACATGCGTATCGCGTAAACTTTGATGGTACCGGATTGAAACTCTTGAATGCCGGTGATTTTGATCATGCCATGCGTATGAATGATGGGAATAGTTTCTTCATCGATAACTATTCTCGTGTAAATACCGTTCCTAAATCGGTATTGTACAATGCAGAGGGTAAGAAGATCATGGATCTGGAAACGGCAGATTTCAGTTCGCTGTTCGCATCAGGATATAAATTCCCTGAGATCTTCAAAGCAAAAGCCGATGATGGCATCACTGATATCTATGGTGTGATGTACAAACCCTTTGATTTTGATAGCACCAAAAAATATCCATTGATCGAGTATGTATATCCGGGTCCACAAACAGAAGCGGTGAACAAAGCTTTTGGTCGTGGTTTTGATAGAACAGATCGTTTGGCGCAAATGGGATTTGTGGTGATCACGCTGGGTAACCGTGGTGGACACCCAGCTCGTAGCAAATGGTACCACAACTATGGTTACGGTAACCTGCGTGATTATGGTTTAGCCGATAAAAAAGCAGTAGCAGAACAACTGGCTGATCGTTACAAATACATCGATATCGATAGAGTAGGTATTCATGGTCACTCTGGTGGTGGCTTTATGAGTACAGCTGCGATGTTGGTATACCCTGATTTCTTCAAGGTAGCAGTATCCTCTGCCGGTAACCATGATAACTCAGTGTACAACCGTTGGTGGAGTGAACAACACCATGGTGTGAAAGAAGTGATCAGCGATAAAGGCGATACTTCTTTCTTATACAGCATTGAAAAGAATCCTGATCTGGCGAAGAACCTGAAAGGAAAACTGATGTTATCGCATGGTGATATTGATAACAACGTACACCCTGCCAACACCATTCGTATGGCCAATGCATTAATCCGTGCCAACAAACGTTTTGACCTGGTGATCTTACCCGGACAACGTCATGGCTACGGTGATATGACAGAATATTTCTTCTGGAGACAAGCCGATTATTTCGCAGAACATTTATTGGGTGATAAGACCGGACGTTCTGAAACCGATATTGAAGAGATGAATAAGGAAGTGGAGCAGAATGGACGTGCAGGAGGGAGGAGGAATTAGGTGATAGGTGATAGGTGCTGGGTACTAGGTATTATTGGTTGTGGCTCTCTTTGGGGAGCCACAGTTTCCCTTCGTCGCAGATCATAACCTGCGGTTATGAATGCTCCTCAGGGTGACAATCGTACAGATAGAATTTAAAGTGCGAGGATTGGCTTTGCCAATCCTCGCACTTTTTTTAGTACTCAAACGATTGTCACCCTGAGGAGCCTCGCGATCGAAGATCGCGTTGGCGACGAAGGGGGGATAAGAAATAAGAAATAAGAAATAAGGTCCAAAGGACTCCCTTGGAGAAGGTACAAGGCGCAAGAAAAAGGAACAAGGGTTCTTACACCCAAAATACCCCGGAGGGGTAAAAGACTGTAGAAAAAAAGCATTGATATTCATTTCCCCAACCCCGGAGGGGTTGCACATAGAACATAGGTGGCTATGCATCCATAAACGATCCTCTTTTATAAAAATTTACGTCCTCCGGCTAAAAATATTAGCCGGTTTTGCGTTTTGCTAAATTTGCTAAAAAAGATAAGGACTAGAGTAGGGTATCCTAAGGGATAGACCTAAGTATCCTAGGGGGGAATACGGGGTATCATTAGGAGGAAGGTTTAGGGAGTACAGATATAAACAGGAAGGATAGTACCCGAAACACGGATGCCTCACGAATAAGTCGCGATGAGCTCACGATAAGGTTGGCGACGAAGGGGCACAGGGGGATTCACCAAGGGTTCAGTAAGGGTTCACTAGGGGTTCACCTTTAGTTCGCCTTATCCACATTTTAATTCCGTACCCCCTGTAAAGCGATTTCAGGAATAGACACCGCGCGCTTCGGAAATTTCTCGAAGAAAACATACAGACATATCAAAAAAGTATTACATTAGTACTTCCCCCATCTTTTTTCCCTCCCCATAGAGAAAATCGTATCGTTTACTATCAATAATTGTGTATGAAACTATTCAAACAACAGGAAGCGCAGTCTATCGTAGTGCATGGCAAAGCTCTGGTATGCCCACATTGCGGACATGACCGTTTTTGGACCAAAAAAGTTTTACTCAACAGCTCTATCTCTGCCTTCTTTGGTTTTGATTGGGCAGACCGTTCTGCAAATTGCTTCGCTTGTGGAGAGTGTGGGAGATTGGAGTGGTTTGTGAGGAGGTGAGGTTTTGTTCAGGCGACTAACAACGGCGAGAGGTATAAACAATCAATAGTGATTTGTAACAATACAAACTGGATGTAATAATCCTAAGGTTCGGCTTAACTGTTTTATGATGGGATTTTATTCTAAATTTAATCATTGCATTTCTAAGCTGCTCAATTTGGGGAGTCACCTAGCAAAGAAATATGCCTTGATAATTAGCGACAACTTTGTTGAAGCATTTTAAAATTTTAATGTAAAAAAATGAAAATTAATTCATTCAAAGCAGACAAAGTTCATGATTACTTGAGATTTGATATAGAGTTTTTCCCTGACCTGACTTTTTTGATTGGAATTAATGGTTCAGGCAAGACAAGTGCCTTAAAGCTTATTTTGGGTCTTATTTCACCATCGTATCAATATCTCAATCAAGTTTCATATGAGTTTTGTGAAGTTGTATGCAGCACCTATGAAAATGAAAAAAATATTATTATAAGGGCTGAACAAAGTAACAAGGATAATAGCTTTTCTATATCTCTTACACTGAACGGAACGGTATCCTCATCGTCTTCAATTAAACGATTTCTTAGAAACGAAAACATTCATTATGATTTTGAGGAGTTATCACAAATCGAACAAAGACATAAGGAGTCTTTTGATGAATTAGACGTTACCAAAAAAATTAGAGAATTAGCCACTCCAAAATTTCTCGGTTTGGATAGAAGAATCTATGAGGGAATAAATACAGATTTCAGATTCAGAAATAGAAGACAATTTCATCCAAAGTATCGAAGTAAAAGATATGACGGTTTTCCAGAACCGCAAGCTATAGACTTAAGTTTAGAGGAGGTGCAACTCTTGGTTTTTGACTATATAAGACAAATACCGCAACAACAATTTCAAATTAGCGATGAGTTCAAAGAAAAGCTATTTCGAGAGTCATTCAAGTTTTATGAAGATTATTCAGTTTCGGCTATACCTTCAACTCAAAACATAATTGAACGCAAAGAGCAAGTTCTCAAAGCGATTGAAGACTTAGGGATAAAGTATATTAATTACTCGATAAACGATTTTTTTAGTAAAACAGAGAAAATTGCAAAGGAATATGAAAACTTAGATAAAAAAGAAAAAGATGATTTTTTATCTGACAAATACAGGGACATAATTAGTCAATGGTATCTTAATGGCAATCAGCTCAAAAGAATTGACGACATAATCACTTATAGTCAAGAATATCAGAAAAAAATTCTTGAGTTGCGGTCACCTCTTAAGAAACTCGAAGTTTTGACATCTAATTTTTTGAAAGAAGGAGGGAAGGCCTTAGTTACTGAAGCTGATGGGGAAATAAAAATTAAGCTTAAAAATCAAAAAACGGCAAATGTATATGAGTTGTCTTCAGGAGAAAAACAAATCATAATTATGATTGCACATCTTATTTTTGAAGAAGCGCAGAAGCCATCAGGTGTTTTCATAATTGATGAACCAGAGCTTTCTCTTCACATAGCTTGGCAGGAAATATTTGTACAGTCTATTACACAAGCTAGCCCAAAAACTCAGTTTATTTTAGCAACACATTCGCCATCGATTATTGCAAAAGTTGAGAAAGAAAAACATTGCCAAGATTTAAATAAATATAACTTCTAAAAGATGCTTGAATTTAGCGATGAGCCAAAGAGATTGGTATCAACATTTTTAGCTTATAGGAACGACATTGATATTTATACAGAAGATGAACTTAAGGATAAAGAGTTTTATAAAGTTTTATTCAGTCGCCTTCTCGATAGTAAGATTAAAATTAATGATATAACTCCATTAGGATCTAAAAATACAGTAATTGAACGCTGTAAAAATGAGCCAAATAATGGGAGGAAGAAGTTATTTATCATTGATGGGGATATTAAATTTATTTACAGGAGTACTCCATCTTTAAAAAATTTATATGTCCTTGAGGGTTATTGTATTGAAAATTTTCTTTTCGATAAAGAAAGTGTCATCAATTTTATTTACTTAAACTGTGGTACGAAATCAAAAGCTGAAATTGAATCTACATTAGAATTCGAAAAATGGCTGAACGGGTATTCTATTTCTCTTATTGACTTATTTCTACATTATGCCTTAGTTGACTACTTTGGAGGATGTTTTACTTTACATAATATCCATAAATTCCATTCTAAGGATGACTATATAGAAGAATTGGTTACTAGGGATATTGATCATCTTAAAAAAGAGATATTGAATCTAACAACTGAAGAAGAGTATCAAAAAAAGATGAACGAGTTAAAAAGTAGATGGGACTACTCTCTTGATAATCTTATGACAATAGTTTCAGGTAAAGATTATCTAATTCCTATTCTTTTAATAAAAACAAATTGTTTTAAAAAGTCAAAAGCTTTTCCTTCACTCGAAGAAGCTAAATTCACATTAGTCCAAATTTGTAATCTTGACCGACTAGGCAAACTTAAGTCTACAATAGAAGCGTTATAGCTTATTTCTCCGCAGGGTCTTATCACAAAAAGAAGTTCTCCGCTATGTCTCCCGAGGTAACGAGGGGATGTTGCGTTTCACACAGCCAAGGTGATTGTGTTTTGTAGTACGTTTAAACATGCTACATCAAAGTGCTAGAGAATAACCAATTGTTCGGTTGTCGCAGTTTGGTTTCCAATCTTTTGTCCTCTGCAATTGAGAGAGAGGATGCGTACAATGAAAGTTGTAAGTTTCAATTGGTTGACATTTGCTTTTCACCCCAACTTTTCATTTGACCAATAAACGGAATTAATTCTTTGCCTGTATCCGTAAGTGAATATTCAACTTTTGGTGGAACCTCTAAATAAACCTTTCTGCCAATTAGTTCATCCGCTTCCAATTCTTTGAGCGTTTGCGTAAGCATTTTGGGTGTGATACCCACTACTGCTCTTTTCAATTCCCCATATCTCAAAAAACCATCGCGCAATACCCATAAAATTCGGGCCTTATACTTTCCACCGATGCGTTGGAAAGCATAATCGACTGCACAATGCGCCTTTTTCATGTTATTCTTCATTTATTTAAAAATTTAAAATGCTGATAATCAACAATACTACCTTTTTGGTATGTAGGCTACTTTATCGTACGTACTTGTCGTAAAGGTATTGAGGAGTTTTATTTGTATAAAATTTTTAAATACCATCAATCAAAAGAAACAATGAATGCATTAATAAAAAGAGTGTTGCATTTTCCAATTGTAAAAATTGTCATTGGAATTGTCGTTTGCTTTTCACTATTCGTAGTGGTTCAAAACTTTGTTTTAAAACCATTCTTCTATAACATTATTCAAGATAAAAGTATTGCTGATCCCATTATTCATGTTATTTCCTTTCTGGTATTACTAGCTGCGTATTACTTTTTATTTCGTTTTTATGATCAGAGGGAAATAACAGAGTTGTCCATCCAATTTTTACCTAAAGAAATGTTTGGAGGATTTTTCTTTGGATTTTTTACAATTTCATTGTCCATTTTCATTTTATACTTATTAGGGAATTATCGAGCTTATGGTATTTCAACATCGAACACATCCATCAAGTTTTTCACGATGCTATTGTTTGCAGCCATCGTTGAAGACTTATTTCATAGAGGATTAATACTAAGGGTATTTGAAAATTGGTTAGGTACGCATGTAGCCCTTGTCATTGCGATGGTAGTAGAACTTCAACATGTTTATAATCCCAATTCCAGCCTAATTAGTTTTGTTTATTATTTGGTTTGGGGTTTTACTATGGGAATGATGTTTGTTTATACTAAAAGAATTTGGTTGCCTTTTTTCTTCCATTTAGGCTGGAATTATGCTCAACCTTTTTATGGTTCCAATCTCACAGGGCTAGATGATATCGGCAGTATCATTCAATCAAAATTCACTGGTCCTGAACTATTAACAGGTGGTGCGGTTGGAATTGAAGATTCCATTTTTACAGGATCTTTTTTGTTGCTTATTGGGATCGTATTGTATTATCGAGCCAAAAACGAAGGGAAAATTGTAAAAGGCAAATTGTTTAAAAGATGAATTTGAAAGATGCTTTCTTAGGTCTGGACAACTATTTTTCACCAAGAATTATTGGTGAAGTCAATGACCAATATATTAAAGTCGTAAAAATAAAAGGGCAAGAAGTTCCCTGGCATCATCACGAACATGAAGATGAATTGTTCTATGTTGTTAAAGGAACACTTCTCATGGAAATTGAAGATCAACCAGACCAACTATTAAAAAAGGGCGACTTGTTTGTTGTAAAAAAAGGAAAGAATCACAGGGTTTCTTCCAAAAGAGAGTGTTTAATTATGCTTATTGAATCTAAAACAACAGAACACACCGGTAAATTAAATTAGGCAATCAAAAAGTCAATCGTGGAACAAATCATTTCCTCAACCCCTACTGTCTTCCAGATG
>JACVCQ010000073.1 GCA_016741945.1 Chitinophagaceae bacterium | reverse complement strand
TTGTACAACCAGCTTTACCATTGCTCAGCGTCCAGGATCCGGGCCTGCACAATCTATTAAAGATCCTGTTGTAGATGCTATTGTAAAAGAGGCAACAGAAAATTCCCAGTTAGAAAAACTGGCACATGAATTAATGGATGGCATCGGCCCAAGATTGGTGGGTAGCCCAAAAATGAAGCAGGCCAATGATTGGGCTGTTGCGAAATACACAGCTTGGGGAATTGCTGCCCGCAATGAAAAATGGGGTGAATGGCGTGGATGGGATCGTGGAATTACTCATGTGGATATGATCTCACCTTGGGTTAAATCATTAGAAGGTATGCAGTTGGCTTGGAGTCCTAGTACTGGTGGTAAAACCATTATCGGAGAAACCATCGTTCTTGCAGATGTAGCTGATTCTATGGCTTTTCAACAATGGTTACCGAATGTCAAAGGAAAATTTGTATTGCTTTCTATGGCACAACCTACCGGTAGACCAGATTATAACTGGGATGAGTTTGGTACAAAAGAATCTATTGAAAAAATGAAAAAAAATCGTGCAGAATTAACACAGGCATGGCAGAGAAGAATCACCAAATCTGGTTATAATGCTAGAACCCTAGCGGTTGCATTAGAAGAAGCAGGTGCTCTGGGAATAATCCAATCTAACTGGTCACAAGGATTTGGTGTCAATAAAATATTTAGTGCGAATACCAAAAAAACACCCACCATTGATCTTTCTCTAGAAGATTATAGTTTGTTATTTCGTTTAACAGCATCAGGTGGTAAACCACAGATTAGTGTTCGTGCAGATTCAAAGGAAACAGGTGTTCAACCTACTTTCAATACGATTGCAGAAATCAAAGGATCAGAAAAACCCGATGAGTATGTGATCTTATCTGCACACTTTGATTCCTGGGATGGTGCTACCGGTGCAACCGATAATGGTACCGGAACACTTACAATGATGGAAGCCATGCGTATCCTCAAAAAGATATTACCTAATCCGAAAAGAACGATTTTGGTTGGACATTGGGGAAGTGAAGAACAAGGATTGAATGGCTCACGCGCATTTGTAGAAGATCATCCTGAGATTGTACAAAATATGCAAGCATTATTCAATCAGGATAATGGTACCGGACGTGTAACCAATATTTCTGGTCAAGGGTTTCTGCATTCTTAAGAATATATTAGCCGCTGGCTTACACGCGTACCCACTGATATACGTCAACACATTACTACCAACTTTCCTGGTTCTCCGGGTGGTGGTGGTTCAGACTATGCTTCTTTTCTTGCGGCTGGTGCACCCGCTTTTTCTTTGAGCTCTCTTAGCTGGTCTTATGGTAATTATACTTGGCATACGAATCGAGATACCTACGATAAAATTGTATTTGATGATGTTAGAAACAATGCCATTCTTACTGCAATTTTAGCTTATATGGCCAGTGAAGACAATTCCAAAACATCACGCGAAAAAATTGTCTTACCCATTAATCCTAGAACAGGTCAACCGGGTCAGTGGCCAACGCCAACAAAAGCTACCCGTAAAGGTGGATTGAACTAATCTTATTTTATCAGCTAAGACAAGAGGCTGTATCAGACATTTGATACAGCCTCTTTCTTTACCATTAACTATGGGTCAACAACCATAAGCGATTAGCCAGCAAGCCTTGTTTTATGTAGTATAATTACTACCAAATGTATCCGATCACCTACTGTTTTTTGAAAGGAAACGTTATTGTACAGGGCATATAATGAAACTTACTTTGTTAAACTGATTACACACATTTCTCGTAAGTAAATGTATGTATTCAAGGGCTTGAAATCCAATATCCACCCCTTATAAAATTCACTGTTAACAGCAGCAGAAAGGGATTCGATAACCTAAAAACAAAGTGCATGTTCAGGAAAGTAATGGTTGTGAATGATGACGAAATTTCTTTGTTTGTATCCAGTAAAATGATCATTAAAACAACTTTTGCCGCAGATGTTATTACTGCCGGCAATGGTTTAAAAGCGTTACAAGTATTCGACCAGTTATTGCTGAACAGTAGAACGTCTTCAGAGGTGCCGGAATTGGTATTTCTGGACCTTCACATGCCTGTTATGGATGGATGGGAATTTCTGGAAGTCTTTTCCGAAAAATATGCTTATATATTTCCGTCTGTACGTTTTGTAATTCTTTCTTCTTCAATTGATCCTGATGATGTTATAAAACTGAATCGATTTCCTACTGTACTTGATTTAATTCGCCAGCCTATTAGTTTTGAAATATTGAACGAATTGAAATTGAAGTATAAAAAAATGGACTTTAGTTTCCCCACTGTTTCCCATCAACAAAATATCATCAAACAAATGATTGCTTAAAAAATGGGTTGGTAATGAGTTCATAAAATATCAGTTGCGGTGAAGCGGATTAACACAGCGATTATATTTCAGGAATTCATTACCACCTTTTTATTCAGGACAATCCAGTTTACTGATAACTTTTCGTTTGTTAAAAGGATGAATACTTAGCATTAAGTATCCACCACCGCTCAGATTTTTAATCTGTTTCACCCATTGCAGATTATGAAGTCCTACTACTAATGGTCCGGCTTTCAAAGCAGCTCCTATATGTAATTGATTTTGACTGTTATACTGAATCGGTAAATAGAACCCCCAATTCAATGTTTCCCATCTGGGGGTCACCGTTAATAAATTTATTTCTCTGGATAAAAGTCTTCTAAAACCGGATGTACCATGTAAATTGATACTTAAGTCTGAATTCAAATAGATATTATTACCAAAAGACCTGTCAACATTAATGATAAGTCTGGTTGGATTCCCCACTTTAAAACGATCACTGATATTTTCTGATGTAGTAAAGATGGTGGCCAAGGAATCTCTCAAATCTCTTCCCGACTCGATATTGCTTAGTTTTCTGTCTATATCGATATTTGTAACAGAGGGATCAATATTTCTATATTGACCACCAAATTCTCCGGATTTGAATGTATTCGCCCCTAGATCCATGAGGGCAATACCTATTTTCCATTGATAATTAACAGCATTATTTTGTTGATAACTGTTCTTATTTTCTTCATACAATAAATATTCTGCGCCAATACTTAATCCTAATCCGGTCAAACTATTTTTTACGAATTGAGAGGCGGTAGTTGTTCCTGATGGCGAAGTATCATAATTGGAGGAATATCCAAATGCTGTACCTCCGGTAACAAAATTGTAAATAGTATCACTTGGTGTTTTTGTTTCCAGATAACTCAATTTATTGACTCTGGCAAAAGCACCGGAAACACTTCTCAAAATTTGAAGGGTAATACCACCTGTTAGTTTACTGTTGTAAGTTTCATTCAAAACACGGGAATAATTCAAATCTGCCTCCAGCCAACCGGTATGGGTAGCAAATCCTTCAAGATAGGGGGTGGTTCTATTTTGTATCATGAAATCACGGATCGTATAAATAGAATCACTCGCAGTGATGGGCTCTGTTCTGATATGGTTGTAGGTTCTAGCCCTTAGGTTAATGGAAAATGCATGTTTATTATTGGGCTTATATAGAAAATTAAATAAACTTATATCAACGTTGTTATGCAAGAATCTTTTTTTGAAGGGGTGCGTAAGGAAAACCGAGTCATTCCGCATGAACAATGAATTGGTACTCACTTTCGCCTGAACCGTAAAGAGTGTCAGATCCCATTTATAGGCAGAATTGACGGATGCAGCCGGGTTATTTCTGATTCCGGTACTTCCTGCATACGCTGAGCCATATGTTGATGTATAACTTTGTGCACGAGCGAGTGAACTGGTGAGTAGTGATAGAATCAGTATAAAGAAGAGTGGTCTCATAAGAAGGGAGATACCTTTTGAGGAATAACTGTTGCTCCAAGCATATTTAAACTCTGTTAAACAAATATCAAGGATTTACCCGAAAGTAAAGTTGATGAAAACATGTTATGACTCAATCAAAATTCATGACCAGTCAAGCGAAGAATTTTGTGGGTTCTTTTTATCAATGGCTATTTTTTGGGAAAACCAATCTAATGAAAGGATTATAGAAACTAAATCAACCGGTTTTCAGTTGTTTGTAGATAAATACTAGCTGGGTCTTCACCCAAAATAAAAAGTCCTCTGTAGAAACAGAGGACGGTCTTCGATTGCTTGCCATATAAGAAAAATGATGACTCTACTGGAGAACTCTACTCATCAGGTGCACAAAACAAAAATAAAGATTTTTAAGATTCAAACACATATTATTTAATATAATGTAAATTATTTCTAGTTAACTAATTGAAAATATTCAATTTTACTTGTTTTTTATAAATATTTAATAATTTTATAATGTAAAAAAAGATGGCCTTAAATTTTGATAAGGCCATCTTTTTTCAACATAAATATCTGTAAATCAATCTATTTTTTTGCCGGGATATATTTTTAAAGCTTTTTCTAAACAGTCCATTGCGGCATCAATATCTTTCAAATTAAGTACATATGCTAGCCGAACTTCTTGTTTTCCTAATCCAGGTGTACCATAAAATCCGGTGGCAGGGGCTAACATTACGGTTTGCCTTTCATATTCGAAGGATTCCAATAACCACTGACAGAAAACATCGGCATCATCAATTGGTAATTTCGCCATGGCATAAAATGCGCCACCGGGATTTGGGCAAAATACCCCATCCATTGCATTGAGCCGCTTTACGATTAAGTCGCGGCGTGATTGGTATTCGGCTTTTGTAGTATCAAAATAATTTGCAGGCAAATCAATAGCAGCTTCCCCTGCAATCTGCGCAAAACTAGGTGGACTAAGTCGAGCTTGTGCAAACTTCATAGCAGCATCCAGCACTTGTTGATTACGGGTAATGAATGCACCAATTCTTCCACCGCAAGCACTGTATCTTTTACTAATGGTATCCATAATGATTACATGATCATCTACACCTTTCAGATGTAAGGCACTTATTTGACGGCCATCATAACAGAATTCACGATAGGCTTCATCGGAAAACAAATAAAGATGATGACGTTGAATGATATCTTTCAACTGTTCCATTTCAGCCGCACTATACAAATACCCTGTTGGATTATTCGGATTGCAGATCACAATGGCCTTGGTTCGGGAACTGATCTTTTTTTCAATTTCTTCAAGAGGAGGTAATGCAAAGCCATTTTCAATATGAGAAGTAACCGGCACTACGGTTACACCGGCTGCTACAGCAAAGCCATTGTAATTGGCATAGAAGGGTTCAGGAATAATTACTTCATCACCTGCATCCAAACAGGACATAAAACCAAATAAAATAGCTTCACTTCCACCGGTGGTAATGATGATTTGTTGAGGCGTTACGTCAATACCCACCGATTGATAATATCCAACCAGCTTCTTTCGGTAACTCTCATTGCCGGCACTATGACTGTATTCCAATACCTTAAAATCACTATGGCGAACCGCATCAAGCACCATTTTTGGGGTTTCAATATCTGGTTGTCCAATATTCAAGTGGTATACTTTGGTGCCTTTCTTCTTGGCAGCTTCTGCGTAGGGAACAAGTTTTCTGATGGGGGATGCAGGCATGGCCTGTCCACGTTGACTGATTTGTAACATATTGCAAAGATAGGGTTGCAGTTGTCTACAAAAGAAAAGCGATCTTATTGTAAGATCGCTTTTCAATAAATTATTTCATCGATATTTATTTCTTGCCAGAAGCTTTAGCTGCCACTACTTCCCCTTCAATGGTAAGAATAATAGGGTCATTAACACCGGCAAACTTGATGGTTACACGCTTACTAAAAGTTCCCAATGCGGCTGCATTATACGTTACTTTAATAGTGCTGTTTTTACCTTTTAAAACAGGTTCTTTGCTGTATTCAGGAGTAGTACAACCGCATTCAGCAGTTGCAAATTCAATTACAGCGGGTTTAGAACCATTATTGGTAAAAGTGAAAACATGAGTAACTGGTTTGTTCTGTTCTATTTTTCCAAATTTAAATGAGCCCTCAGAAAATTTTACATCCTGTGCCATTACAGCAAAACTAGCCATGAAACCAAGTACAGTTAAAAACAAAAACTTTTTCATATCAATAGGTATTTATTATGCTTTTCTCAAAGTTACAACAGAAATAAAAGCGGCAAGACTATGATTTGCCAATTTTTTTATGCAAAATGGTCTTTTACCGCTATCCCAAGATAAATAATGCTAATATCATGCCGTTTTTTGCGGGTTACTATAATTTTTGCAGAAAACTAATTTCCGTTAGCCTATTCCGTTGGTAATGTTATTTTTGCCGCATGGAATCAAGTTCATCTTTGGGGTATAAAAATGATATGTTGTCGTTCGACGGTTTTCGAAATGCGGTGATCGAAGATTATCGAATTGCTGTAATCAGTCGCGAAGTGAGTTTATTGGGTAGAAGAGAAGTGCTAACAGGGAAAGCCAAGTTTGGAATTTTTGGTGATGGTAAAGAAGTTGCTCAAATTGCTATGGCTAAATTTTTTCAACCCGGTGATTTCAGAAGCGGATATTATCGTGATCAAACATTTATGTTTGCGACAGGATTAGCAAGCGTAGAACAATATTTTGCACAATTATATGCCGACCCGGATGTTAAAAATGAACCTTTTAGTGGTGGCCGTCAAATGAATGCGCATTTCTCTACGCGTTTTGTGGATGAGCATGGGAATTGGTTAGATCTTGCAAATAGAAAAAATGTTTCTTCTGATATAGCGCCTACTGCCGGACAGATGCCCCGTGGACTTGGTTTAGCCTTTGCATCACGCTGTTTTCGTTCAACAAGAAATCCGGAAGCTTTTGAACAGCTGAGCCATCATGGTAATGAAATTTGTTTTACAACTATTGGGGATGCCAGTACCAGTGAAGGGCATTTCTGGGAAACTATTAATGCAGCTGGTGTTTTACAAGTACCACTCGCAGTGTTTGTTTGGGATGATGGGTATGGCATTTCGGTTCCCAAAAATTTCCAAACTACAAAAGGTTCTATTTCTACTGCATTGAAAGGGTTTCAAAAACAAGCAGATACCAATGGTATTCATATTTATAAAGTAAAAGCTTGGGATTATGCGGGCATGTGTGAAGTATTCGAAGAAGCCCTTCAAAAAGTTCGGGAAACACATGAACCCGCTTTATTTCATGTTGAAGAAGTAACACAACCCCAAGGACACTCTACCAGTGGTAGCCATGAGCGGTATAAAAGTCCGGAGCGATTGGAGTGGGAAAAAGAATGGGATTGCATTAAGAAGATGAAAGAGTGGATGATTGAAAATGGACTCGCTTCAGTAGAAGAACTGGCAGAAGTAGAAGCGGCTGCAAAAGAAACCGTAAAAGAAGCCCGTAATCGTGCTTGGGAAAAATATGTTACACCCATCAAACAAGAAGCGGAACAAGCTGCAACACTGATTCGTCAGGTGATGGTGAATGACATTGATAAATACAATGCCATTCAACAAATGGCCAATGAATTGGCGGCTAATAAAGAGCCTTTACGAAGAGATATCTTAAGAGCTATTGCTGTTGCTACAGAAACGGCGCCCTTCTCACCTTCAGCAGAAGAGTTGAAGACATTGAGATCGCAGTTACTCGAAGAGAATACTTCATTGTACAATAGTCATCTATACAATGAAGGTGTTAAAAGTGCACTCCATGTACCTGAAGTAAAGCCATTAATTGCTTTTGATGCACCCACCGTAAATGGGTATGAAGTATTGAATAAATATTTTGATCTATTGTTTGCATCCAATCCTAAAGTATATGCTTTTGGGGAAGATGTAGGTCATATCGGTGATGTAAACCAAGGCTTTGCCGGATTACAGGATAAACATGGAAAAGATCGTATCCTTGATACGGGAATACGTGAGTTAACCATTGTTGGACAAGCCATTGGCATGGCATTACGTGGATTAAGACCGATTGCTGAAATTCAATACCTTGATTATTTGCTCTATGGTTTGCAGCCTTTGAGTGATGATGTATCTACTACGCATTTCAGAACCAAGGGGCAACAAAGTTGTCCGGTGATCATCCGTACACGTGGACATCGTTTGGAAGGTATTTGGCACAGTGGTTCTCCGATGGGCGTGGTGATCAATGCGCTACGTGGTATGTATGTGTGCGTACCGAGAAATATGGTACAAGCTGTAGGTATGTACAATACCATGCTACAATCTAATGATCCCGCCATTATTGTAGAGTGTTTGAATGGATATCGATTGAAAGAAAAATTACCGGATAATTTATTGGAGTATACTGTTCCTTTGGGAGTTCCTGAAATTATTCGTGAAGGTGCGGATGTTACTATTGTTTCGTATGGTTCCACCTTACGTATTATTCAAGATGCAACAGATAGATTGGACGCAGAAGGAATTGATTGTGAAATCATAGACGTGCAAACTTTATTGCCCTTTGACTTGAATCATGTGATATTGGAATCACTCAAGAAAACAAATCGTATCATTTTCATTGATGAAGATGTTCCGGGTGGGGCAGCTGCTTACATGTTCAATAAGGTAATGGAAGAGCAAGGGGGTTATAAATGGTTGGATGCAAGTCCAAGAACCTTAACTGCCAAAGCACATCGCCCGGGATA
>JACVCQ010000072.1 GCA_016741945.1 Chitinophagaceae bacterium | reverse complement strand
AAAAACAAAACAAAGGCTTCAGGATGAGTGCAAGTATGAAAATTAGGAAAGTACGCAATCATTTGGGGTGCAAGATGGTAGCGACTGCAGATGCTGATGCTAGGTTAGCCGGACTCACTAAAAACTATGCAGAAGCTATTCGTCCTGCATTACAGATTGTTGGCACGGAAGAAGGAGTAAAAAAAATTGCAGGCATGTATCTCTTGCTAACCAAGAAGGGGCCTTTATTCTTGGCCGATACTACCGTAAACTTTAATCCAACAGCAGAGGAGCTTGCAGATATCACAATGATGGTAGCCAAAGAAGTGCGTAACTTCAACTTAACACCGCGAATTGCCATGTTGAGTTATAGCAATTTTGGAAGCAGTGATTCAGGTGAAGCAAAATTGGTAGCTGAAGCAACCCGAATTCTAAAACAAAGAAATCCTTCTTTGATCGTTGATGGTGAGATGCAAGGTAGCATGGCTTTTAACAAAGAAATACTGCGTGATAATTACCCTTTCAGTGAACTAGTAGATGAAGATGTGAATGTATTAATGTTCCCCAATTTAACTGCTGGTAATGTGGCGTATAATTTATTAAAAGAAGTAGGTGGAGCGGATGCTATCGGCCCAATTTTATTGGGATTAAAGAAGCCGGTACACGTATTACAATTAGGGAGTACGGTTAGAAGCATCATTAATATGGCTCTAGTAGCCGTAGTAGATGCCCAACTAAAATGCAGAATGGATACCAATGATGTTGTTCAACGCAGCAGTTGGTGGAAACGTTTGAAGAAAAGAAAGAAATAGCTAATAGTCCATAGATCATAGACCACGGTCCATGGACAAAATAACAGCAAGCAAAAAACCATACCATGTCATTCTTCACCCACTTAGGTTCGTACCTGCTCATGTTAAAAGGCATGTTTACCAAGCCTGAGAACTGGCGTATGTATTGGAAAGAGTTCATGCATCAGTGTGTGGAAATTGGTTTGGGGGCATTGCCCATTGTGGTGATCATTTCTTTGTTTCTAGGAGCTGTAACTACAGTACAAACAGCCTATCAGTTGGTGAGTCCATTGGTTCCTCAAGCAACTATCGCACAAATCGTAAGAGATAGTATGATACTTGAACTGTCGCCAACCGTTGTGAGTATTGTATTAGCAGGTGTCGTAGGGAGTAAGATAGCAAGCGAGTTGGGCAATATGCGTATCAGTGAACAGATAGATGCATTGGAGATCATGGGTATCAATACCAAAAGTTATCTCGTAATGCCTAAAATACTCGGCTCTTTATTGGTCATTCCTTGCTTGATCACTATTTCAGCAGTATTAGGTATTTGGGGAGGAAGAACTGCAGGAAATCTTACCGGTATCTTGGCACCTGATATTTTTGATATTGGATTAAGACAAAATCTCAACTTGTATAATATCAATTTTGCATTGTATAAGTCTTACACATTTGCTTTTATTGTAAGCAGCATCTCAGCTTATTATGGTTATAATGTAAAAGGAGGGGCTCTGGAAATTGGTCGGGCCAGTACCAGTGCAGTTGTGGTAAGCTGTATTTTGATTCTTTGTGCAGACTACTTGCTGGCATCTTTGCTTTTATAATGAGAAATTAAAATTCTTTTTGGCGTCAATCCAACAGCTCTTGGTACATTTATGGTACAAGTATTTGCTGTATGAATCCATCTTTTGAATCATTCCGGAAGCAGATTTCCAATCCGCTTAAGTTTCGTTTCTTTTTATTACAACGATTGCCCTCTGCCTTTTTCTCCGGATTAAAAATCAGATCATTCGATCAACATCAATCTGTGATCGGAGTTCGTTATAGTTGGTTTTCACAAAACCCTTTCCGCTCTATGTATTTTGCTGTACAATCGATGGCGGCGGAAATGAGTACCGGCATTTTAGGTTTTGCACAGATCTATCATAGAAAACCTACTGTGAGTATGCTGGTCTTGAAAGTAGAAGGAAGCTTCACAAAAAAAGCAACAGGGTTTATATCCTTTACTTGTAAAGATGGTGTAATGATAGAAGAGGCAGTTGAAAAGGCTATACAAACAGGAAATGCACAAACGGTTATTTGTCATTCTACCGGAACCAATGAACAACAAGAAGTGGTAGCAGAATTTCGGGTGACTTGGACATTCAAAGCAAAATATACAACGCAATAAAAGAATTGTATGAAAATAGCATTTCATGGAGCAGCAAGAACGGTAACAGGTTCTAAACACCTACTTACATTAGATGACGGTACAAAAATTCTATTAGACTGCGGTCTGTTTCAGGGTATGGGTAAAGAAACAGATGAGCTCAATGCTAAATTTGGGTTTGATGCCCATTCAATAGACATACTAGTATTATCCCATGCACACATTGACCATTCTGGTTTGATTCCTAAACTGGTAAAGGAAGGGTTCGAAGGAAAAATTTATGCAACACCTGCTACCAAAGAGCTAGGTGCTATTCTTTTAGAAGACTCAGCAGTAATACAAAGAGATGATACTAAATTCATTAACAAAAGAAGAGCAAAACAAGGCCTACCTCCTTATGAACCTTTGTACGATTTGGAAGACGCAGCAAAAGCTTTAGAACTTTTTGTGGAGGTGAATTATGATGAATGGACCACCATTAGCAAAGGAGTAGATTTATTATTTACAGATGCAGGACATATCATCGGAAGCGCCGCAGTGCATTTGCGAATAGCAGAAAATGGTGTCACCAGACAACTAACTTTCAGTGGTGATGTAGGAAGATACAATGATGCCATTCTTCGTTCGCCATCTGTATTTCCTCAAGCCGATTATATCATTCTGGAGAGTACCTACGGAAATAAATTGCATGATGAAGTACATGGCACTCCCGATACTCTATATGATTGGATCGATAAAACTTGTATACAGAAAAAAGGAAAACTCATCATACCAGCGTTCAGTGTGGGACGAACGCAGGAGTTATTGTATGCATTGAATCAATTGGATATTGAAAATCGATTACCGAATGTTCCTATTTATGTGGACAGCCCACTCAGTAGAGAAGCAACAGAAATGCTGAAAGCTTATCCTCAATACTTTAATAAGCGCATCAGAAAAGTGATGGAAAAAGATGAGGATCCATTTGATTTTCCGGGATTGAAGTTTATAAAAACAGTAGATGAAAGTAAGTACCTGAATGTGTTGCCACAACCTTGTGTCATCATATCAGCTAGTGGAATGGCTGATGCCGGCAGGGTGAAGCATCATATCATGAATAATATCAGTGATGAAAAAAATACCATTCTACTGGTAGGATATTGTGAGCCACGTTCTTTAGGAGGTCGATTAGCGAACGGCGCTGAACAAGTAAAAATTTTCGGAGAAATGTATGAGGTGAAAGCGGAAGTCGGACAAATGCGTAGCATGAGTGCACATGGCGATTATGATGATCTTTGCCAGTTTCTAGCTTGTCAAAACTCGAAAGAAGTAAAAACGCTGTTTCTTGTTCACGGAGAATATGATGTACAGCAAGATTTTGCTTGTCGCTTAGTAAGAAAAGGATTTCAAGAGGTAGTAATACCCGAAATGCATTACCAGACAAAATTGTCATAATGAATTTATTGATACAGGATGCCGGTCGCTATTATCGAGAACAGTTTGGTGAACCAGATCTTATTATTCGTTCGCCCGGACGAATCAATCTGCTCGGAGAGCATACAGATTATAATGCGGGGTATGTATTGCCTGCCGCTATTGATAATGCGGTTTATGTGTCTATCGGAAAAAGAAAAGACGCGAAGATTGCTTTATACTCCGTAGACTATCAGGAACATTTTGAAATAGAACAAAGCAATCTTCAAAAGACTCAGGTTCATTGGGCTAATTATGTATTATCTATTGTAGTCACCTTACAAAAAGCAGGGTATTTTTTTGATGGATTCAATGCAGTTGTTAGGGGCGATATTCCCATAGGTGCAGGGTTGTCTTCATCAGCAGCTGTAGAGTGTGCAGTCATTTTTGCATTGAATGAGTTGTTTGCCTTAGGGCTGGATAAAATGCAAATGGTACAATTGGCACAACAGGCCGAAAATGAATTCATTGGCGTAAAATGTGGTATTATGGATCAGTTTGCCAGTATGTTTGGAAAGCAAGACCAAGTAATTCAATTGGATTGTCGATCACTTAAACATACTTATTTCAAATTTCAGCCGGAAGACCATCAACTTTTATTGCTCAATACCCAAGTGAAACATTCTTTGGCAGACTCGGAATATAATCTTCGGAGATTGGATTGTGAGGCGGGTGTAGCGCATCTCAGTAGAATATTTCCTGAAATAGATCATCTAAGGGATGCAACAGAAGAAATGATCGAATCGGAATTAAAAGGATTAAGTAATGATGTATACAATCATTGTTTGTACGCAGTTCAGGAAATTAAGAGGGTAAAAGAGGCCTGTACTGACTTGATGAGTGAGAACTATATAGCATTTGGAAAGAAAATGTTTGAAACACATAAAGGGCTTAGTGAAATGTATCAAGTAAGTTGCCCAGAACTTGATTTTCTCGTAGCCTTTGCAGCCAAACATAAAGATGTTTTAGGAGCACGTATGATGGGAGGTGGATTTGGAGGTTGTACCATCAATTTGATTCGAAAAGACGGGATATCTGATTTTATCGACAGGGCTTCTGAAGCCTATTTAGAAACATTTGGGATATTGCCCGGAGCCTATCCTGTAACTATTTCAGAAGGAACCTCTTTGGTACAAGCCCAATTTTAAGGTCGTTTACTTGCAAGAGCCGATTTCGTTTTGTAATTTTTGTGAACAATAAAACAGCCGGCCATGAAAAACTATCACATCGTTTCTAAAATTGCGATCTACCTCTTATCGGTAGTGATGATCAGTTTCGGAATGTATCATTTCCAAAATGCAAGGGATCTGGTCGTTTATATTCCTTCTTCTTTACCCGGAGGAATATGGTGGGTCTATCTAACAGGTGCCGCATTCATTTTGGTAGCCATTTCATTTATCACTAACCGGATGGTGAAGACATCAGCGTATTTACTTGCTTTCATTCTTTTTGTGTTTATTTTAACGCTGCATGTGCCTAATTATTTGAATGCTGGTGACAAAGAAATGAAAGCAATGGCATTTGTAAATCTTCTAAAAGACACTGCCATTGCCGGATTTGCGCTGCATATAGCTGCAGGTGCACATCACCAGAAACTGCATATGGAACAAAGTGATTGATCTATTTACAGTCGGTGACTACTTTTAACAAAACAAATTTTTGCGGCGCATTGGCTATTGTAGCCGCACACTTGATACAATAGGGGTCATCATCATGTTTTTCAGTGGCTTTCACTTTTATTTTTAAGCCTTCTAACGAAGAGGAAGAAGCATACAATTTTGACATATCTGTACAACTGAATGTAGTGGTAAAAACATGATCATAGGTAATACCATTAAGTTTATAACCTTTTTCTCCATATTGATAGAGTTTTTGATCAAGTATTTGTACAACAGCATTTCCACAGATTTCATTCAATATTTTTACTTCAAAACATGCATCTTTTAAATCATGGGAGGATTTATCACACGAAATGTAAGCAGCTGATAATAATAATAGTAAAGTCACAGATCTAAGCTTCATAATATTGTTTTTAATGTGAACTGCATTGTTGAGAAACAGTAACATGTAACCATTTACTAGGGGCATTGCTCACTACTGCTAAACAAGTGCCACAGTTAGGATCACTAGGTTCTGGTTGATCAATGATCTTTACATAAAATGGTTTGTCAGCCACTCCTTGATTTGGCCTTACGGCTAAATTATTATTCGGAAGCTTACAAGGGAATACAGTCCCGAAAACATGATCATAGGTAATGCCATCTTTTTGATAACCGTTCTCACCTAGATGATAATAGTCGGGGTCTAATATTTGAAGTACTGCAGTATTACAAATAGCATCTAATACTTTCACCTGAACACAACCTCCGGTATTATTATGTTCAGTCTTTTCACAGCCGGCAGATAAGAATAAGAACAAGCTCGTAAGCATGATGAAACTATTTCTTTTCATATCGTTTTTTTCTGCTTGATATTTTAAATAGGAGAACTGTTGCATCTAGCTGAAAAATTCTTTTTTTCACATTTTGATAAAACAAAAGCTGTAAACTAGAACTAGTTTGAGTCATTTGAGCAAGTTGCTCGTGATTCGTTTGAAATCAATGAAACAAAAAAGGCACTCAATCTGAGTGCCTTTTGTACCCGGTACGGGAATCGAACCCGTCTTTCCTCCGTGAAAGGGAGATGTCCTAGCCGATAGACGAACCGGGCATTTTTTGTCAATCGGGACGCAAAAATAGGCTTTGAAAACTTCTTGCCAAAATTTTTTATGCTTTTTATGGTAATCAATGATTTATAATACGAGCAGAGATCTTCAATTTAAGCCACAGATTCACAGATTTGAGTCAATAATCTATGAATCTGTGGCTGATTCATTAATCATAAAAGGTCAACTCTCCCCCCAATTCCTATATCTCAAAAAATATCCGCCTATTTCCTCTCAATCCATGTAAATTTGCCACTCTTAAAGCCCATATACCTAAAAATTAGTCAAATGAGTACAGTAAAAGTTGCCATCAACGGTTTCGGACGTATCGGCCGTTTGGTGTTCCGTCAGATTTACAACATGGAAGGAATTGATGTAGTAGCGATCAACGATCTGACCAGTCCAAAAGTATTGGCCCACTTATTAAAATATGACAGTGCACAAGGTCGTTTTGATGCTACTGTTACTTCAACAGATGATGCCATCGTGGTGAATGGAGAAACTGTTAAGATCTATGCACAAAAAGACCCTGCTCAAATTCCTTGGGGTAATCACGGTGTAGATGTGGTGATCGAATCAACCGGTTTCTTTACCGATAAAGAAAAAGCAGAAGCACATCTCAAAGCAGGTGCTAAGCGTGTAGTCATTTCTGCTCCTGCAACCGGAGACTTAAAAACAGTGGTATTCAATGTAAACCATCAGATCTTGGATGGTAGCGAAACTATTATCTCTTGCGCATCTTGTACTACCAACTGTTTGGCGCCAATGGCAAAAGTGTTGAATGACCAATTTGGTATTGTAACCGGTATCATGACTACCATTCACGCCTATACCAATGACCAGAATACTTTGGATGCACCACATCCTAAAGGAGATCTGCGTAGAGCAAGAGCGGCAGCAGCGAATATCGTTCCAAACAGCACTGGTGCTGCAAAAGCAATTGGACTGGTATTACCCGAACTGAAAGGTAAATTGGATGGCGGTGCCCAGCGTGTGCCTACCATTACCGGTTCCTTAACAGAGTTGTCAGTTATTCTGAATAAAAAAGTCACTGCTGAAGAAATCAATGCAGCTATGAAGACAGCCAGCAATGAAAGTTTCGGTTATACAGAAGATGAAATCGTAAGCTCTGATATCATCGGTATCAGTTACGGTTCTTTGTTTGATGCTACTCAAACCAAAGTAATGACGGTTGGAGATGCTCAGTTGGTAAAGACTGTGAGCTGGTATGATAATGAAATGAGTTATGTAAGTCAGTTGGTAAGAACTGTGAAATATTTTGCAGGACTGATTTCCAAATAATAAAATTTGTCCGCCACGGCGGATGAGAATGTGGCAATTTGAAAATGTGTAAAGGCATTATTCTGTTGCCACATTTCTTTTTTCCTCCATTTTCAAATTTTCAAATTCTCAAATTTTCAAATTAATAAAATGAGCAAGTTTCTGAACCACAACTTTAATAACCAACGTGCATTGATCCGCGTTGATTTTAATGTGCCGCTGAATGCTGCGTTTGAAATCACTGATGATAATCGTATGCGTGCTACCATCCCTACCATCAAAAAAATACTCTCTGATGGAGGTAGTGTGATTCTCATGAGTCATTTGGGTAGACCAAAAGAAGGGCCTACTGAAAAATATTCACTGAAACATTTGGTGAAACATTTGAGTCAATTACTAGGTGGGGTAGACGTATTGTTCGCGGATGACTGCATTGGAGCATCAGCTGCAAATATGTCGGCTGCTCTGCAACCCGGACAAGTATTGTTATTGGAAAATCTTCGTTTTTATAAAGAAGAAGAAAAAGGAGATACTGCTTTTGCCGAAAAGCTAAGCAAGCTCGGAGATGTATATGTGAATGATGCCTTTGGAACGGCGCATCGTGCACACGCATCTACGGCGGTGATTGCGCAGTTTTTCCCCGGTGATAAAAAAATGTTTGGAACAGTGATGGATGGTGAAGTAGCCAGTGCAGAAAAAGTAATGCATCAAAGTGAAAAGCCTTTTACAGCCATTATCGGTGGTGCAAAAGTGAGCGATAAGATATTGATCATAGAAAATCTATTAGAAAGAGCAACGGATATCATCATCGGTGGAGGTATGGCATATACGTTTATGAAAGCACAAGGTGGTTTGATCGGGAATTCTTTGTGTGAAGATGATCGTTTAGAGACAGCGGTGGAATTATTGAAAAAGGCAGAAGCCAAAGGCGTTTGTATTCATTTGCCTTCCGATTCAGTAATTGCTGATCAATTTTCAGCGGATGCCAATACTTCTACAGCGCCAAGTAATCATATTCCGGATGGATGGA
>JACVCQ010000071.1:2676-8610 GCA_016741945.1 Chitinophagaceae bacterium | reverse complement strand
TTCATGGGTATTGCTCTGTCTGTGCCTTTGCACAACCCTTTCTTCACAAACATTGACTATTGGCAAGAGAAGCTCATTTGAAAAGGGTACTATAAATGTGGATAGGCTAACTGACAAGATCAACAAAATGCAGGATGAAGTAAAAAAACGATTTCTGCATGATTTGGTGATCAAAGCCTTCAACAATACCGAGACCGATGAAAAATCATTTGCTACTTACCAATACTTATATGATCTGATTGAAGTAGTACTGAATGCGAAAAACCAAGAAGAGGCAACCAAAACCATTGTTGCCAATATGGTTCGGTTTATGGTGCTGAATGAACTAAGAAAAGCCTTCGCCGAAAATATCAAAATGGCTTTGACCAACAATGCTAAGCTGGCAGATACCCTACAAAAATTGTATGCCCTTGGAAACAAACAACTAGACAGATTAATAAGTCCGCAAACTGAAGATGCAGAATATTTATTGAGAGGTGAAAAAGAATTCCAAATCATTCACCTGCAGTTCGATATCATTTATGCATTGATCCGCGAAACGGGTCCCAATTCAGTCATGGAAAAAATCAATAACGCTACCATAAAAGCCAATCTGGATCTTGTCTTTCTCAAACCACTTAAAGACAAAGCCATTGAAAGCTGGTATAAGTATGACAACTTACTATCACAGCTCGAAAGTAAAGAAATCACTGAACTCGCCGGCTTTAAATTGGCTGATGTAACAATGCTGAAAGATGATATTCGCAACTACATTACTAAGAACATTACTACGATCTTAGGCGATAATACCACACTGTATACAATTTTATCCAAAGCGCTAAGCAGTGGCATTAGGTTTGATAAGATCAATAAGGATCAAATTGAGAAATTACTGGAAACAATGGAAGGTATTGCCAGCGAGTTCCAATATGGGTCCAGAAATTTCGCATTGTTGAGTTCTTTTACACGTTTTGCACTTGAACATGTGCAATTTAACCAGTTTATAAAAGACGATAGCACAACCGTACTGAAAGATGTGTCAATCAATCTCGAGACATTGATCCAATCACTGAATGCGAAATACAATAATCCCGACAGAAAGCCCCACTCCGTTCCAACTTGGCGCTTTTTCAATTTTATAAAACCCCGGATCATTTTGAAGATGGGTTTGAACACCGGTTTTTTTACTGGTAACAACCTACTGGCGAAAGACGATGCCGGTAAACCCATAAGGCTGGACAAGGTGTACTTTGCTTCTGAAAAACTAGGACTACAGTTCAATTTCATGGACAGAGGATACACGCACTCTTTTAAAGTAGGTGAACCCTTCCTCTATCATGGTAGCTATCGAACATGGAAACGGCCTCAGGCTGATCCTTTGATTTATCGTATCCACCTGGAAGTTTATGGATCCGGCTTACTCTATAATTTAGCCAACTTAAAAACAACTAAGGATTTTAATTATATGATTGGTGGAATTAATTTAGGTATGACGTTTTTTAACCGTCTTTCCGTTTCCGCAGGAATTGCCCGTCCATTTAATGTACAAGGTTCAAATAATAACGAGTTTTTCACTTTCAGTGTTGATATTCCGATCATCGAATATTTATCCGGCAAATAACATCTGACATAAACACATCATTCCCTACAGATTCTGAGATAAACTTCTTTTGAATTGGATACCTTACGGAGAAAAGATCTCCTTCTATCAGCTGCCCTCTGTTAACAAAAAAGAGTCCTAATGACTTAGAACTCTTTTTGTCGGGACGACTGGATTCGAACCAGCGACCTCTTGCACCCCATGCAAACGCGCTACCGGGCTGCGCTACGTCCCGTCAACAAAAATCCGACATCAGACATCTGACATCAGACATCGAAATGGCTGCAAATATAGGGGTAAAAGAAAATTTCAGGTTATATTGCACAAAATTTTATACCCGCTACATGAAGATCCTCATCAGGCAGGCAATGATTGCCGATCCACATGCTACATTCAATGGACAGGTAAAAGATATACTAATTGAGGACGGAATCATTACTCAAATCGCTGATCAAATCACCGGAAAAGCCGATCATGAGATCAAAACTCATCAATTGATCGTCTCACCCGGTTGGGTTGACATTTTTGCTCATGCCTGTGATCCGGGTTATGAATACAAAGAAACATTGGCGACCCTTTCCTTGGCCGCCGCTGCGGGTGGATTCACGCAGGTATTTGCTTTGGCAGATAATAAACCGGTTACAGATAATAAAGCACAGGTAGAATATATTCGATTAGGTTCCCAATGTTTACCAACCAGTATCCATCCAATTGGGGCTATTACAAAAGGAAAAGAAGGACAAACACTCGCTGAAATGTATGATATGCGCAACAGTGGTGCAATAGCTTTTTCTGATGGACTTCAACCCGTTCAATCACCCGGATTGTTTTTGAAAGCGTTGCAATATGTGAAAGCATTTGATGGTGTATTGATCCAAATGCCGATCGATAAGAGTATTGGTGCCGGTGGATTGATGAATGAAGGCATTGTTTCTACCAAATTAGGTTTACCCGGTTTGCCTGCATTAGCGGAAGAATTGATCATTAAAAGAGATATAGATCTTGTACGATATACAGGATCCAAATTGCATATTACCGGAATCTCCACAGCAAAAAGTGTAGCATTGATCAACGACGCTAAAAAAGAAGGTTTACAAATCACTTGCAGTGTGACGCCTTACCACCTCTTCTTTTGTGATGAAGACTTACAAACCTATGATACGAACCTGAAAGTAAATCCTCCATTAAGAACCCGCGATGATATGATGGCATTACGTGCTGCCGTGAAAAATGGACAGATTGATTGTATGGCTTCACACCATATTCCACAGGATTGGGATCATAAGACCTGTGAGTTTGAATATGCCGCTTATGGGATGCTGGGTCTACAGACTGTATTACCTGCCTTATTGGAATCTGTAGATGGATTGCGTAATGACCAGATCATTGCATTATTATCCACCAATGCGCGTAATATTTTTGGATTACCGCAGACTTATATACAGGAAGGCACACAAGCTGAACTCACCATTTTCTCTACGGGGAAGTCCGGAAAACTCACGAAAGAGACACTGAAAAGCAAATCGAATAACAGTGCTTTTTTGGATCGAGAGATGAAAGGTGTAGTGATTGCTACCATCCATAAAGGACAGCTTCATCAACCATAAACCCACTCAACCATGAAACCAAACCTGAATCAAACTGCTATTACCTACGGTGTTATTACCGGTTTAATTTATCTCGCATTAACTTTTGGCGCTTGGGCTTTAGGCGATACAGGTACATTTGTATCCATCACCGGTATTACCACATTCCTTCCATATGTAATTGTTACACTCATCATCGTAGGTATCAAACTTCGTAAGAACAATAATAACCTGTTGAGTTTTCAGGAAGCACTCAAATTCACTTTTCTGGCTTATGTGATCTATGCATTGATAGAAGCGATTGGTAATTATGTATTGTATGCGTTGGTAGATCCCGATCTTACTGCCAAAGTAATGGAAATCACGATGCAAAAAACCATAAAGATGATGGAAAAATTTGGTGCCAGTGAACAACAGATGGAAGAAGCCATGGGTAAAGTAAATGAAGAACCCAAACACACTTCATTCAAACAAATATTTTTAGGGCTGGGCATCACTTTAATCTGGAACTTTTGTAAATCATTACTGATCAGTTTAATCATCAGAAAAGAAGCTAAATTCGAAGATCAATTACAATAGTATTTATGGACCTGTCAATAGTCGTTCCACTACTCAATGAAGATGAATCATTACCCGAATTATGCGGGTGGATAGAATCTGTCATGCATCAAAACGGCTATAGCTATGAAGTGATCCTGGTAGATGATGGCAGCGTTGACGATAGCTGGTCTGTTATACAAGCCATTGGTGCAAAGAATGCATGTTTTAAGGGCATCAAATTCCAACGCAATTATGGTAAGTCGGCTGCATTGAACGAAGGTTTCAAAGCAGCACAAGGAGATGTGATCATTACCATGGATGCTGACATGCAGGATTCTCCTGATGAAATACCAGAATTGAGACGCATGATTATAGAAGATGGTTATGATATGGTGAGTGGCTGGAAGAAAAAACGTTACGACAATACATTGACGAAAAATATTCCTTCCAAATTATTCAATGCTGTTGCCAGAAGAAGTTCAGGGATTCGTTTACACGATTTTAATTGCGGACTCAAAGCCTATCGAAAAAAAGTAGTGAAGAGTATTGAAGTCTATGGTGAAATGCATCGCTATATCCCTATTCTCGCTAAATGGAGTGGATTCAAAAGAATAGGTGAGAAAGTCGTAGAACACCGTCCACGTAAATATGGTACTACAAAGTTTGGATGGCAAAGATTCATCAATGGCTTTTTAGATCTTGCCACCATTATGTTCTTGGGTAAGTTTGGAAAAAGACCCATGCAATTTTTTGGATTGCTCGGAACCCTTTTCTTCCTGATTGGTTCATGTGCCAGTATTTCACTGATTTTCTCAAAGTTTTTGTCTACAGATTTTTCTTTAACCAATCGACCTTCTTTTTATATCGCATTGACGACCATGATCATTGGTATGCAATTATTCCTGACCGGATTTGTAGCCGAACTCATTGCTAGGAATGCTTCGGAAAGAAATGTGTATTTGATTGAAGAAAGATCCGGACTGGAATAACATATCTTACCTTTTGATGCAACAAAAAGTGATCATTATAGGATCTGCCTGGCCACTGAGAGGTGGTGGTATCGCTACTTTCAATGAAAGATTAGCCAGACAATTTCAGGCTGAAGGTGATAAAGTAATAATTTATAGTTTTTCATTACAATATCCATCCCTACTTTTTCCCGGTAAATCGCAATATGGAACAGAACCCCAACCTACTGATCTTTGCATCAAGAGCATCATCAATGCTATCAATCCATTGAATTGGATCAAAGTTGGTAAGCAATTACAAAAAGAAAAAGCAGACCTCATCGTAGTTCGATATTGGCTTCCATTTATGGGCCCCTGCTTGGGTACCATCTTAAGATGGGTCAAAAAAAATCAACATACAAAAATCATCTGTATTGCAGACAATGTGATTCCGCATGAGAAAAGACCCGGTGATCATGCATTTACCCGATACTTTATGGGACCCATTCATGCTTTCATCACCCTGAGTGAAAAAGTATTCCAAGATCTGAGATTGTTTACCACTAAACCTGCTGAAGTGGTAATTCATCCATTATACGACAATTTCGGAGAAGCCATCCCTAAAACAACTGCTAGAGCAGTATTAGGACTTCCGAAAGAAGTACCCATCATTTTGTTTTTTGGTTTTATCAGAGCGTATAAAGGATTAGACCTATTATTACGAGCCATGGCCATATTGAAACAAAGTGGCAATACCCCACCCCGATTGCTGATTGCCGGTGAATTTTATGAAGATCAGGCCAAATATGAATCACTAATCGATGAACTCAATATCAGGGAGCTACTGATTCTAAGAACTGATTTTATTCCGGATAATGAGGTAAGAAATTATCTCTGTGCCGCAGACTTTGTGATACAGCCTTATAAACATGCTACTCAATCGGGCATCACACCACTCTCCTATCATTTTGAAAAACCCATGTTGGTTACCCATGTTGGTGCATTACCTGCCATGGTACCGCATGAAAAAGCAGGTATTGTTACAGAACCGGATGCAGAAGCCATCGCAAAAGGTATTCAGCAACTGTACAGTTTAGGTGAAGACCATTTTTTATTTCATCTTCGTGAAGAGAAAAAGAAATACAGTTGGGAAGTACTTACGGGTGCTATCCGCAGACTGGCTCAAGAATCCTAACCAAACATTTTATTATGGCAACAAATATTCATGCAATCATCGCCGCTTCCATCGCTGTAAAACAGGAAATATTGGCCGACACTGCTT
>JACVCQ010000071.1:0-2666 GCA_016741945.1 Chitinophagaceae bacterium | reverse complement strand
TGCTTTTCAGCAAAAGGTAAAAGCTGTTACTGATGCGGTGATTCATGCATTTCAATCCGGAAAAAAAGTTATGTTTTGTGGTAATGGCGGTAGTGCTGCAGATGCACAACATTTAGCCGCTGAATTCTCAGGCAGATTTTATAAAAACAGAAGAGCATTACCATCAGATGCTTTGCATTGTAACACATCTTATTTAACAGCCGTTGCCAATGATTATAGTTATGATGATATTTATAGTCGGCTAGTAGAGGGCACCATGGAAAAAGGGGATGTATTGATAGGCATTAGCACTTCCGGCAACTCTCCCAATATTGTAAAAGCATTTGAAACTGCCCGAGCCAAAGGTATAGTAACCGTAGGTTTCACCGGAGCGGGTGGTGGTAAAATGAAAGACCTGTCTGACCATCTTTTAAATGTTCCTTCTACTATCACACCGCGGATCCAAGAAAGTCATATTCTAATCGGACATATCATTTGCGAATTAACAGAAGCTGCCATTTTTAATGACTAAGAAAAGCCATATGTTGCAACTGGAAGATATTACCCCTGAATGGACTTTGTTTCTTGACCGAGATGGCGTGATCAATCATGAAAAGAACAATGATTATATCTTACATAAAGGTGAATTTCATTTTTATGATGGGGTTACTAAAGCATTAGCCACTCTCCGACCTTTCTTTCGGTATATTTTGATCACGACCAATCAAAAAGGGGTTGGCAAAGGCGTAATGAGTTTAACAGACCTGCAGGATATTCACCAATACATGATCACTGAAATTGAGCAAGCAGGTGGCCATATTGATCATATTTATTTCTGCTCCGATCTTGCAGATGATTCCCCAAATCGCAAACCCAATCCAGGTATGGCTTTTCAGGCAAAAGCAGATTTCCCCGATATTGATGTCTCTAAAAGCATCATGATCGGCAATAGACCCAGCGACATGAAATTTGGGAGAAATGCAGGTATGTATACGGTGTTTGTTGCCACTACCCATCCCGAAGTTCCATTCCCACATCCCGATATTGACCTTCGTTTCGAAGATCTGCCGGCTTTTGCAAAGACCTTATTACAAATACGTCCTTTGCAATAAAATCTTAAAACTGTAATGAACCGTTCTCTTTCAGTTATTTTTACAGTATGAAGCAATATTTGTTTCTTTTGTTATTGACCTTCACATCTGTTGCGACACCTGCACAAGATACGCGTATGCAATTGCAACAGATAGAAGATGAACTAAAGCCACTAGCTTATTCAATATTAAATGAAGATCAGTTTTTGGATCGATTCAAAGCAGACAGTGCTTTTACACGTGGGTTGGTTCGAGCACTAAGAATGCCGCATTCCTTTCGTTATCGTTTCGATTCTTTGATCACCATTTCTCAACAGTATGCTCCTGATAGCAGCTTTAGAATCTTTACCTGGCAGATACAAATGGAAGACATGAACCATTTTCGTCAAAAGGGTGCGATACAAATGCGTACCCATGATGGTTCGTTGAAATTGATTCCTTTATTCGATGCTTCTAAATTCACCGAAGCGCCTTTTGATTCTGTACGAACGAATCAAAACTGGATCGGTGCTGTATATTATAACATCATACAAACAAGCTATAACAACAGAAAATATTATACCCTTTTTGGCTACGATGAAAATGATGCCAGAAGTAGCAGAAAATGGATGGAAGTGATGACTTTTGATGCCAATGGCAATCCACAATTCGGGGGACGATATTTTAATTATCGGGAAGACGATATCAAACCCAAACAACCTGCATTCCGTTTTTGTCTGGAATACAAAAAAGACGCCAATGCCAAGCTCAATTATGATCCGGAGCTCAACATGATCGTTATGGCACACTTGGTGAGTGAAGAAGGTGATAATAAAAAGAAACACACCCTTGTACCCTACGGCACTTTTGAAGGCTTCAAATGGCTGGGTGGAAAATGGGTACACCAAGCAGACATCACCGAAGTAAACCCCGATGGAAGAGTGAATCCGGATCAAACGAGGAGAAAACAGTAAAACATTTGGATATTTCTGATGTCGGATGTCTGATTTATTTTAGATCAGACATCCGACATCAGAAATCCGACATTTAATCTAGTTTTAGCACCGCCAAAAACGCTT
The DNA here is from genome assembly GCA_016741945.1 of Chitinophagaceae bacterium. Taxonomy (GTDB): domain Bacteria; phylum Bacteroidota; class Bacteroidia; order Chitinophagales; family Chitinophagaceae; genus Sediminibacterium. The sequence goes on along the minus strand of JACVCQ010000071.1, from coordinate 538 downwards.
CCTGTGGTACTTCTACGTTTCCAATCTGGCGCATGCGTTTTTTACCTTCTTTCTGCTTTTCCAATAGTTTACGCTTACGGCTGATATCACCACCATAACATTTGGCTGTTACATCTTTACGCATCGCACTGATATTTTCACGTGCAATGACTTTGGCTCCAATAGCAGCTTGTATCGCAATCTGGAATTGTTGTTTCGGCAATAACTCTTTTAGCTTTTCACAGAGTCTGCGACCAAAGTCTTGTGCGCGACTGCGGTGAATCAATGCACTCAATGCATCAACCTTATCTCCATTTAAGAGGATGTCCATCTTTACGATATCTGCTTCACGATAGCCGATCGCACTATAATCAAATGACGCATATCCGCGTGTATAGCTCTTCAGCTGATCATAGTATACAAATACAACCTCTGTTAATGGCATTTCAAAAACAACCTGTACACCGAAAGGAATGAAATAGCTTCTATCGACCAGCTGACCACGCCTACCCAGCCATAAGTGCATATCAGTACCGCATTAGCCTGGTATGCTGATGAT
>JACVCQ010000070.1 GCA_016741945.1 Chitinophagaceae bacterium | reverse complement strand
TGCTTCCCATTTTTGATAACATCTCTTGCATTCGATCCGGGTCTTTGTTTTAACATAAGGGAAGCAGATGGCTTACCATCCGTTTTAGATACCATACTATATGTCATCGATCCAAATTCAACATCGGCAATATCTTTTAGTCGAAGAACAGAGCCATTTTGTTCGGATCTGATAACAATATTTTCATATTCAGGAGCACTAGCTTTCTTTCCAGTATACCGAAGTACATATTGTAAAGAGCCCGCATCCATTCCGGAACTTTCTCCAGTTTTCCCCGGTGCAGCTTCCACATTTTGATTCCGAAGAATATCCACTACTTCATTAGCTGAAATATTATAAGCAAGCATTTTATCCGGTTTCAGCCAAATACGCATGGCATATTCTTTTGAACCCATGATCTCAGCAAAGCCAACCCCATCTATTCTTTTAAGCTCTTGCAGGATATTGATATCTGCGAAATTGTAAATAAATTTTTCATCGGCTGTACTATCATCACTCATAATGTTCAGATACAGTAACATACTATTCACTTCCTTCTCAGTAGTAACGCCTGCTTTAATTACTTCTTCAGGCAGTTCATCTAATACCGTAGTAACACGGTTTTGTACATTCACTGCTGCCTGATCAGGATCAGTACCCACTTTAAATGAAACTGTAATTAAAGTAATACCATTATTACTAGACACAGATGACATATACGTCATACCTGGAACACCATTGATAGCTCTTTCCAATGGGGTAGCTACTGCTTTTGCACATACTTCAGCATTAGCGCCAGTATATTTAGCGGTTACTGTAACAGAGGGAGGAACAATATCAGGAAATTGAGTTACCGGAAGAGTGAACAATGCCAGTAATCCCAACAAGATAATTAATAACGAAATAACAAGCGATAAAATGGGTCGCTTGATGAATATATCAAACATGGGATAGATTATTTTTTGTAAGCAATTATATTGGCCGTACTTATCATTTTCGGTTTAATTTTAATGCCATCGCGTATGTTTTGTACACCTTCGTATACAATTTTCTCACCAGCTATTAAACCCTGCTCAACTATATAAAAATCTGCGACTCGTTTGCTGTAGGTGAAGCCTCGCATCTTAACAATATTGTCTGAACCAACTACAAAAACATAGTTTTTATCTTGGATTTCGAATACTGATTTTTGTGGTATCAACATCGCATCTTTTACTTCACTAATCAATCGAACTTTCCCAGAAGCCCCATGTCGTAATAATTTATCAGGATTGGGGAATCTTGCCCTAAAAGCAATTGCACCTGTATTATCATTGATCTCCCCATCAACAGTTTCAATCTTACCTTGCTGTTTATATTTTGTACCATCAGCTAGTATCAGCTGAACCGGAACATTCTGATGGGTTTCATTCATACCTTTTTTAATGCGGAGGTATTCACTTTCTGAGATATGGAAATACGCAAATACATCATGTATATCCGAAAGGGTTGTCAGTAATGCACCAGGATCAATCATACTTCCGATTTTTAATGGAATACGATCAATGATCCCATCAAATGGAGACTTAATATTTGTTAGGGATAATTTATTCTGAGCACTCGATTGTAATGCCAATGCTTCCTCTACTTTTGCATTAGCTGCCTTTACTCTGGCAAAAGCCAATTCATATTCTGTTGAGGATATTACTTTTTTTTCTACCAAAAGTTTGGTTCTCGATACTTCCAATTCGGCAGCTTTCGCTTCTGCTTGTGCATTAGATACATTTGCTTTTGCTCTTGCCAAATCAGTTGTATATTCTAAATCATTGATTTGAAAAAGAAGTTGCCCTTTTTTTACACTTTGTCCCTCATCGACAAAAATTTTCTCTAAAAAACCATTGACACGTGCACGTATTTCTACATTTTTTACAGCTTGAATATCTGATACATAATCAACCATCAGCTGTGTATCGGTTTTAGTGATTTCAAGAACAGGCAAAATCATCTCCTGTTCTTTTTGTCCTTCCTTATTTTCAGAGGTGCAGGAAAAGAATAATAATATGCATACGCCCATTACAGGTAAAATTGATCTCATTTCACTCGTTTAAATTGATGAATAGTATGAATCATGTGCATGCTTCACCGAATGGGAAGCAAAGGAAAAAGCCGAAAACGAATAGAGATCAAAAAGGTGTTAACCGGAAAAGAAAACTGTGAAGGATCCCAGTAATGGGTGAGCTATACCGAAAAGTATAGTGCTTCAAATCGATAGCAGGAACAGATACCAAGTAGATTACATTCTTTGGCTGTTCAGCAGATTTGATACGAGGAGTAGAGGTAATTTTACCGTGTGTTCTGAAAACACTGTAATGAACACCGGTTTCCTCATTATTGGGTATATTATCTGAAAGACCATGCACTCGTTCCAGAATAAACTCAATGAGTGTAAATGATTCAGTCTTATTAAACTTTAGGTCTTCAGCATCGGCAGTGGTATCTACAGTTCTCAAATGGCATCCGGGTCTCGCAGTCACTATATTAGCGAAGGAGATCAGCAACAGCAATACAAGAAACTTTTGTAAGATAGTTTTCATGCCTAAATACTTACTTGCTTTTTCCGGACTTAGTTTGTTTGTAAAATGCGGGGCAAAAATATGAAAATAACTGTCGTTTAGACTAATTTGCCCACCTTGATTCTTTATTTATATGTTTATTGAACCAAATTTAACAGGTGAACGTAGGGGTTGGATCGAAGTGATTTGTGGTAGTATGTTCAGTGGTAAGACCGAAGAACTGATCCGACGCTTAAAAAGAGCCAAAATCGCCAACTTAAAAGTAGAAATATATAAACCCGCTATTGATGTGCGTTATGATGAAACACAAGTGGTGAGTCATGATGCCAATAGCATCCAAAGTACACCCATTGAAAATTCGCAAACCATCTTATTGATGGCCCAAGATGTAGATGTGGTGGGCATTGATGAAGCTCAATTTTTTGATGCCGAAATCATGCATGTATGCGAAACACTTGCCTTAAGAGGTACTAGGGTGATTGTAGCAGGGTTAGATATGGACTATTTAGGACGCCCCTTTGGTCAGATGCCGAATTTACTGGCAGTAGCAGATTATATTACTAAATTACACGCTATCTGTATGAAATGTGGCAATATTGCCAATGTATCGTATAGAAAAATTGAGGGTGATGGACAAGTATTATTGGGAGAGAAAGAAACCTATGAACCCCGTTGTCGAAAGTGTTTTCATGAAAAATAGCCATCCCATATTGTCATTGGTCAAAAAAGAACTGTTGCTGGAAATGCGACAGCAGTACACATTGTATGGCATCTTATTGTACGTAGCATCTACCATTTTTGTTGTATACCTTTCTATGGGACAGCCCGATGATACCGTATGGAATGGACTCTTCTGGGTCATTCAATTATTCGTATGTGTAAACGCAGTTGCTAAAAGTTTTTTACAAGAAAGCAGGGGCCGCATGTTATACTTCTATTCGATTGCCGGACCTATTGACTTTGTACTCTCCAAACTGATCTTTAACCTACTACTCATGGTATTGATGAGTTTGATTAGTTTGGGAATTTTTACTGTTTTATTAGGGAATCCACTTGAAAACTTTATCACTTTTACTGCCATTGCATGTTTAGGTGGTATGAGTCTGAGTCTTGTATTTACTTTTTTAGCCGCTATCGCAGCCAAAGCCCAACAGCAAGCAGCATTGATGGCCATCATGGGATTTCCTTTAATTATCCCACAATTATTATTACTCATGAAAATTGCGGGCACCGGATTTTCAGACGTTATTCAAGCCGGATGGTGGCAAATGGTACTGATGCTCGTAGGACTAGATATCCTTGTAGTTGCACTAGCGGTAATTTTGTTTCCTTTTTTGTGGAAAGATTAAAGCAAATGTCTGATGTCGGATGTCGGATGTTTGATATATTAAATCCAACATCCGACATCTTACATCAAAACCTCAGGTGTCTCACCGTTTGCCCTTTATTGATGAGTTGTTTAAGAGAGTCGATACCGATCTTAAGGTGTTTCTCTACATAGTCGGCCGTTACTTTTTTATCACTGGCTTCTGTTTTCACGCCATCGGGTATCATGGGTTGATCACTGACTAATAATAATGCTCCTGTTGGAATTTTATTAAAGAATCCTACCGTAAATATGGTGGCTGTTTCCATATCAATTGCATAAGCTCTCACTTTGGTAAGATAAGCTTTGAAGGCATCATCGTGTTCCCAAACCCTTCTATTGGTGGTATATACAGTCCCGGTCCAATAATCTACTTTATAATCTCTAATGGTAGTTGAAATAGCTTTCTGTAGCGCAAAAGCAGGCATTGCCGGAACTTCAGGAGGGAAGTAGTCATTGGAAGTACCTTCTCCTCTGATCGCAGCGATGGGTAAAATCAGATCGCCGAGTTTGTTTCTTCTTTTTAATCCACCACATTTCCCCAGAAATAATACGGCTTCCGGAGCAATTGCTGTTAAGAGATCCATAATGGTAGCTGCACCCGGACTACCCATGCCGAAATTAATAATGGTAATACCATTAGCGGTTGCACATTGCATGGGTCTATCAGTACCGATGACTTTTACTTTATTCCATTTCGCAAACATGGTTACATAATTGCTGAAATTGGTTAGTAAAATATATTTCCCAAAATTCTCCAGTTTTTCACCGGTATACCGTGGTAACCAGTTGTTCACAATTTCTGCTTTCGTCTTCATAACATTGTAATTTTAGTACACTTGCCCGGTATCTTTGAACAAGTTAATTGGCTAAAATACAAAAAAACAATTCCACCCGCAAGACTTATGATCAAAATTGCCTACCCTTCTTATCCTTACAAAATAGAAATGAAAGATGGCAAGGAATATATTTTTGATCCTTTGCGCAAAAAATGGGTGCGGCTCAGTCCGGAGGAATGGGTACGCCAAAATTTTCTTCAATACCTCTTACAAGTAAAATATTATCCCGCTTCACTCATTGCTGTAGAGAAAGAAATTATGGTGGGTGAGCTCAAAAAAAGATTTGATATTCTCGTATATAAAAACGACCAACCCTGGTTATTGGTAGAATGTAAAGAAATGAATATACCTATTGATGAAATCGTATTTCAGCAATTACTTCGATATCAGTCATCCTTACAAGCTAGTTATATCATTATTACCAATGGTAATGAAACAAAAGTCTGGGCAACCAATAAAAAAGAGATCATCAATTTACATGCAATCCCCGACTACAATGATAACCCTATTGTGACGTAGGGCTATTAATTACAAATAAGCAATGGTTTTTTGATATGTGCATGTAGGCCTACATTTATGTACCATCTTTTCTAGTGTTCTACTATTAAAAAAATCAAATTGACTTCTGAAAAAAATTATAAAAAAAGAGGCTGCCCTTTTAAGACAGCCTCTTTTACATCAACTTTTATGAACTGCTAATTTCGAAAATTAACCGCGGCTCTTTATTAACCTGATTCCCTTTCTTTGTGTTCCCTGTATGAATTCGGCGTAATAAATACCACTGCTGTAGTTATGGCCCACCTGTACGGAACTATTAGCACCCAGTTTAGACCTAGCATCTACTACTCTACCGCCGGCATCCATTACACGAAGCTCAACAAGAGTCTGGTTTTTGCTTTCTAATCTTAGTGTGAAGTAAGTGGTACTTGGGTTAGGCATTACTGTTACTTTCAAATCTTCTACTATTTTATCAGTGGTATTGACTTTTTCGGATACCATTGTTGATTTGACAATGCTGTTGCTGGCTACAACTGGCTGTTCAGGCGCACTACAATCAAAGCTGTTCCAGATGACGGTATTCCCTTTACTTTCCACTTCTTCCGCAATAAACAATCCTGTCATATATACATCATCATTACAGCTATTAGCAGTATGTTCTCGATGGTCACAATCATTGTGCTCATGGGACTTATGGCGACAATTTTTGCTGGTATGCGCTTTATGGTCGCAATTATTGCGATCATCATTATCTGCATCGGTTGCTGTTATTCGCAACTTACCATTCGGCATGTAAATATTAGCAATCACCTTTGTATCACCACCTTTAACCGTGAACTTCTCTTCATCCTTACGGTTATCACCCATATAGAAAGTTACTTTATAGTTATCAGGATTTACGATTACTTGGCTACCAATACTCACTTTTGAACTAATTCTTACACTTGTATTCTGCGTGAAACGGATATAACTATAGTTATTATTTCTGGCTCCTTTTTCCGCAATCAGATCCCCGATATTCAACACAGCACTCGTAAACCTAATATTCGCACCTTCTTCCAATTTTATCGTACCAAATGTTGTGTTGGTAACAGTAACACTAATACCTTTTTTAATCGTCAGGTTCTTATAATTACCTGTTAAGATAGCATTGTTTACAGACGCTGTATAATTTGACAAGTTATTGGTGTTAGTAGTATTGGACTGCATCAAAGGCAGACTCACATTCGCAATACCATTGATCTGCGTTGGAATACTAATACCGGCACCATCTTTATCAATACGTGGTGCTTTCACAAATGCACCCGGTCCGTTTACAGAACTATAACTTTTGAATTCCGCCTCGCCTTTAGCAGTAAGCACACCTACACTACCTGTAGCTACTTTGTTATATTTACCCAGTTTCACTTCTTTATAAGCGAGTATGGTGTAACTACTAGTTATATTTTGTTTTTGGTAATTGTATACAGCCGCTGTTGCACTTACACAACCGCTTGCTGTTACTTTTACATAGAGATAGTAGTTACCATCTGCATTGTTAAGCCCAAGGCTTAGTTCAGGGTTCGTATTAAAGCTGCCTGCTGTATTAACGGTAGACCAGCTATACATGGCGTTATTAATACTAGATACACCTGTTACTGTTGTTCTATTACAGAAAGCATCGGCAGTGCTGCTTACATAAGAAGCTACAGGTAATGGATTCACTGTTACTGTTGTTTGAGCAGTATGGGTATTACCATGCACATCAGTCACTGTCCATGTAATGGTTGAAGCACCCATGCCGAATATTCCACTAGCATTTAAGCCGGTTCCTGTTCTGCTTACAGCACCAGTTACTGCATACGTAACTGTTGCAACACCACAGTTATCAGCAGTTGTTGCTGCAGGAACGGTATATATGTTGTTTCCATTGGCATTCGCACAAATTACTTGATTGGCGGGTGCATTTATATTTGGTTTTTCAGTGTCGTTCACTATTACTATAAATGTGCAACTTGAAGTACCGATCGCATTGGTAGATGTTGCCACAATGTTGTGTGTACCAATGGCAAAGAAACTGCCTGATGTTACCGGATTGCCATTTTCTGTATAACTAATTATTGCTGCAGGTATAGCTGTATTATCAGTTGCAGCAAAATTCACAACCGCACCACACTGTCCTGCATTATTTGATACAGAAATATTCGCTGGGCAAACAATAACAGGAGCCAATCCTGATACCGTTACAGTAAAGGAGCAAGTAGCGGTTAAGCCTGCTGCATTTGTTGCGGTATAGGAAACGGTAGTTGTACCCATTGGGAAAACTGCGCCGGATGGTAATCCAGCAGTTTGAGTTACCGTTACACTGGTACAGTTATCAGCAACTGTTGGTACCATATAATTTACAACTGCACCTGCTGCACTTGTTCCGGTAGTGGTAATATTTGCTACACATTGAATAGTTGGCGGGGTAATATCACGGATGATTACTTTCTGTTCAGCAAAAGAGCTGTTACCACTTGCATCTGTAAATGTCCAATGAATAACAAATTCACCCTGTGTTTGATAAGTCAATGGATCAGTTGTAGTTCCTATAACTTCTCCACCACATCCATCTATTGCTACAGGTGCAGTAACCGTAGCCGCACACTCGGCAGTAATATCTGCTAATACTGGTGCTACTGGGGGCACGATATCTTGAATATTTACAGTTATGGCATTCGAAGGATTAGAGGTACAACCATTAGCAGTAATAACAACACTATACTCTCCACTGGTTGTAGCAATATAATTTGCAGAAGTAGCATTTGTAATATTATCTCCGTTCTTTCTCCACTGATATGAGAAACCATTTCCTGTATTTGCTTGAAGCATTACTGTACTACCGGGGCAAACTGTTGTTGCACCCGATGCAGTTATAGAAGCTACAGGTACAGGATTCACAGTAATATTAAATTGTCTGGAAGTTCCGCAACTTATGGTTTCACCCGCAGCGTTTGAAATAACGATAATGCTGGCTGTGATTGCTGTATTACCTGTGTTTACTGCGGTAAAGGATGGCAATGAATTACCGTTTCCATTTACCAGACCAACCGATGCTCCACCAAACCAGGAATAGGTGGTTCCATTTACCTGTCCAACAAAATTCACAGGCGTTGATGCTGCACCCGCACAAACTGTCTGATTTTGAATAGCTGCAAAAACAGGTATTGGATTAACCCTTATAGTAAAGCTTACAGGTGTACCGGTACATCCGTTATGAGATGGTGTTACAGTTATGGTTGCTGTAACTGGAGTATTGCCTGTATTTTGTCCCAAGAAAGAAGCTATATCACCGGTTCCGCTTGCGGCAAGTCCGATAGATGGTGTATTATTTGTCCAGTTGAATACAGTACCCGTTACTGTTCCACTGAA
>JACVCQ010000069.1 GCA_016741945.1 Chitinophagaceae bacterium | reverse complement strand
TAACACAACCTATAGAGTAAGATCCTTGTGCATCAAATACAGGTTGAAAAGTAACACCATGATTGTTTGTTTTCCAAACACCACCTGCTGCCGTAGCTACATAATACTCACTGGTATTCGCAGGATTCACCGCAAAATCCGCGATACGACCAGAAGTAACTGCAGGACCAATAGATCTGAATTTCAGATTGGAAAAGGTTCCTGGATTCCATTCTGGCCCTGTGGTTTTGTTTTGTGCTGTTACAATGATGCTAAGAAAAGATGTAAGCGCAAGCAATACGCTTCTTGAAAGCAGTTTCATATGGTTGGTATTGATCAATAAATGACCCTGAAGGGTATAGATAAATATAAATAAAATATAAAAAGGGAAGGGAATAAATGATGGAGTATCTATCAACTATTTCACGACTTGAAATCGTCCTGATTCTACAATACGATTACTCTGATCTCTTAATTGATAGATATATAACCCTCGAAAATACTGATCATCGAGAGAGACCGTAATCTTTGATTCTGTAATTCGGGTTTCTGTCATACGCTTACCCAAAAAATTACAGATCAATAAAGTATAGGACTTATCGACGGTCTTGTCAAACTCAAAATTGATAACAGTAGTAGCAGGGTTAGGATAAAAACGGGTGACTTTTGCCGCAGACTCAGCAAACTTAAATCCGGTATTTATAGCCAATGGATTATTCTCGGTAGCAAAACTGCTTCCGAGAATCATACAAATCAATAAAATGAAAGTGTACCGATTTCCCATAGGTTAATAATACTCTAAAATAGTCAAAGCTGTTGATTTATACAAAAACGGTCATTAAAATGACCCCATAAATACAAAATCCGCTGTCTGGAAGCAGGTTTTTAACCCAAACTTCATCGACAGCGGATTATTAAATGGGTTAAAATAGCTTAATTCAAGCTATTCAGTGTTTGTTGGATGGCTTCAAAATTGGGAAGATCGCCAGGGGTCGGACAAACTTCTGCATAACGAACCACTCCCTCTTTATCAATAACAAATGCTGCACGTTTGCTCACACCTTGCATTTCAAAAGCAGGGAAAGTTTCATACAATACACCATAAGCACTTGCTGCCTCTTTATTGAAATCACTCAATAGTTGAAAATTCAAGTTTTGTTCAGCACGGAATTTACCCAATGAAAATAATGAATCAACTGATATACCAAAAACCACAGCATTGGCATTATTATACAGTGAGATATTGTCTCTGACATTACATAGCTCCGTTGTACAAACACCTGTAAATGCCAATGGGAAAAACAGTATTACTACATTTTTTCCTTTTTGATCAGCCAATGATACTTTGTTTTTGTCGGTATCAAAAAGAGAGAACTGAGGTGCTACTGCACCAGCCTGAATACTCATACGTTGAATTTTTATTGATGATGATTAGATAATATGATAAACAATATTTATGTAAAATAGTTGTGCGAAATACTTTGTCTATAGTTGCATCTCAGGCACATGATTGGGCACTACAAGTTTTCCCGCTGTTTTAGCGATGATATCGTCTACAGAAACGCCGGGTGCTCTTTCCAGCAGAACAAAACCTTCAGTAGTGATATCCAATACAGCGAGCTCAGTAACTACTTTTTTAACACAGCCAACACCTGTTAATGGAAGTGTGCATGAAGGAAGTAGTTTACTTTCTCCTTTCGGATTGGTATGCATCATGGCTACTATAATATTTCTGGCACTAGCCACCAGATCCATTGCACCACCCATACCCTTTACCATTTTACCAGGTATTTTCCAGTTAGCAATGTCTCCGGTTTCACTTACTTCCATGGCCCCCAAAACAGTCAATCCGATTTTACCTGCCCGTATCATGCCAAAACTTTCTGCACTACCAAAAAAAGCAACGCCAGGTATCACCGTTCCGGTTTCCTTTCCTGCATTGATCAAATCAGCATCAACTTGTTCCTCGGTCGGATAAGGTCCCATCCCTAAGATGCCATTCTCACTTTGGAAAATAACGGTCATCCTATCCGGTATAAAGTTAGATACCAGGGTAGGAATGCCAATACCCAAATTCACATACATACCATCCCGCAATTCCTGCGCAATTCTTTTTGCTATTCCGAATTTATCTAAAGCCATAGGAGAATTTTTTTGTGAAAAGTGAAAAGTGAAACGGTTGTAAAAGATAATTTCTTCTTTTCACCTTTCACTTTTCACTTAATTTAACTGTTTTTCTTTCTACTCGCTTCTCGTAATTCGCTCCTTCAAAAATTCGATGCACATACACACCTGCAACATGAATCTCATCAGGATCTAATTCTCCTGGTTGAACGAGGTGTTCTACTTCAGCAATGGTAATGTTTCCTGCTTTGGCCATGGAGGTAGAGAAATTTCTGGTTGTTTTTCTGAAGACCAGATTCCCCAATGTATCTCCCTTCCATGCTTTTACAATGGCAAAATCAGCATGTAGCGCCATTTCCATGAGATGTGGCTTTCCATTGAATACACGTACTTCTTTTCCTGCTGCAATCTCCGTTCCATAGCCTGCCGGCGTAAAAAATGCAGGGATTCCCATTCCTGCCATCTGTATACGTGTAGCCAGTGTTCCTTGCGGAATCAGATCTACTTCCAATTCGCCACTTAACAATTGTCTCTCAAACTCCGCATTTTCTCCCACATAACTACTCATCATCTTTTTGATTTGTCGGGTCTTCAATAGTAATCCTAAACCAAAAACATCTACACCCGCATTATTGGAAATACAGGTGAGATCTTTCACCCCTTTTTTGACCAGTGCAGCAATGGCATTTTCAGGAATCCCATTCAATCCAAATCCACCCAGCATCAGCGTTGCCCCATCTTGTATATCATTTATGGCTGCTTCTGCATTTATAAATACTTTGTTCATAGCCAATACTATTAAGGTTTGCTTCTTTTACCGCTATAGCGCTCAATACGCTCGCGGTTTGATTTGGAATCAATTGAATCAATGATCTCTTTCATTAAGAGTGGATGCGCTTCATAGTAGCGATAACTCTCAAAAAAACGATCCTTATTTATTTGATGAATCCTGAAAACAGTTTCATACAACTTTACATCTTCTTTATTGCTTACTGCATTTGTATCAGTTACTAATTTTCGGATAAAGACTTCATCAGCTTTCATCATATCCCACATGATCACCTGCATGCTATCCATCGGAATGATACGATTATCCTTATCATTTGAACACGCTGTAATGATCCCTACAAAACAACAAAGCAATAGGTTTTTCATCATCGCAACTCCTCTTTATATTTGGCGGCATTGATCACATCCAATTCACTCAACAATTCTGCAGCTTTTGCTTTTTCTGAAGCGGGTGCTTTCTTAAAAATACCTACTAATTCCTGATATTTTCCCTGCATAAAAAATTGTTGGATCATGGTATTGGGATTCTCCTTACCAAAAGCCTGTAACTGAATCAAAGCATCTAAAATACCTGTTCTAGCTTCAGCTTCTTTATCATATAAATTATCTAACCCATTTCTATAATAGCTATATACAACATCATGTATTCTGTTGTACCGGGTATTGATCAAATTCTCATTCAACCAATAACGATTACGTAATCCATCAAAAATTCTCCATCCGGAAATACCTCTACCTTCGGGTGCATTAACAACAATATTTTGTGCCTTTCTGAAGTAAGGATCTCCTGCCTTTGGTGAAAAAGAATCATAATCCAACCCTAGAATGGTGTACACATAAAAAGCAAAAACTGCGGTTAAATTGGCTACTGTTGCATCTGTCCCCTGCACACGATTTTCATTGAACTCTACCGGCTGAAATTCCAAGTATTTAAATGTAACATCCGGATCTTGAAAATTGACCAATGCGGCCTGATAGGAAGAATGATACACCGGACGAGCTGCCTGAATATTTAAAGCTGCTTTATAGATATTAGGCTCTACTACACTTTCAATATTCAGGATAAAGCTACACTCAATCTTTTCATTTTGTTTGTATGAATCCGTGGTCCACTTGCGATTATTCAACAGATTGGTCAGTTGATTTTGTAAAGTAGTAAATATTTTACGATCAATATTTGTTGTTACCCTATTCGATAAAACAGTGACCCTTGCTTGTAGTTCTTGTGCTTTTACGACAAGCCCCATACAAGAAAACAAAATCAATATCATCCAATTCTTACGCATGTAGATGGTTTATAATGAATGAAACAATATCCGTTGCTATCTCTTTCTTTGATTTTACACCGGTTTTTACTTCAGTTTTGTCGGTATAAAAAATTGTTACTGCATTGGTATCAATACCAAATCCGGCATCTTTATCATTCAATGAATTAAGTACAATAGCATCCGCATTTTTAGATTGCAGCTTACTCAATGCATTTTCCTTCTCATTGCTAGTTTCCAATGCAAATCCCATTAAAAACTGACCTTGCTTTTTATCTTTTCCCAATTGCAATAAGATGTCTTTATTCTTTACCAATGCGATCTCCCACGCATCTTGTTTCTTTTTGATCTTATCGGTTGCTGCACTAACAGGTTTATAATCTGCCACTGCTGCAGACATCACTGCAATATGCGCATCACTAAATTCTTGGGTAGCTACTTCATACATTTGATCACCTGATACCACTGCCCGTACTTGTATTCCTTTGTAGTTGGTTTTTTGATGGGTAGGACCTGCAACCAACACTACTTCTGCACCACGCAGGTATAATTCTTCGGCAATGGCAAAACCCATTTTCCCGGAAGAATGATTCCCAATAAAACGAACCGGATCAATAGCCTCATAAGTGGGGCCTGCAGTTACAATAGCTTTCTTGCCTTTCAATTCTTCAGAACGAAAAAAATGTTCGATGAGATACTGACAAATTTCTTCCGGCTCTGCCATTCTTCCTTCGCCAAATAAACCACTCGCCAACTCTCCATTCCCTACTTTAATCAAATGATTACCATCGTTTACTAACCGATCAAGGTTTCTTTTAGTGGATGAATGATGCCACATGTCTTCATCCATGGCAGGTGCAATCACCACCGGACAAGTAGCTGATAGATATACCGCCAGTAAAACATTATCACACAAACCATGCGCCATTTTGGCCATGGTATTGCAACTAAGTGGTGCAATGACAAATACGTCCGCCCAACGACCAAGCATGACATGGTTCGACCAATCATCCCCTTCTACCAAATCATAAATGACTTTATTTTTAGATAATGTTGAGAGTACAACCGGTGAAGCAAATTCTTTTGCAGCATTCGTCATCACCACTTTTACATCAGCACCGGCTTTAATGAGCAAGCGAACGAGTGTAATGGTTTTATAAGCAGCGATACTTCCAGTGATTCCGACGAGTATTTTTTTTCCTTTAAACATGGGGCAATGGTGAATAGTGAGTAGTGAATAGTGAATAGTGAGTAATATGAAAGTTGACGACAGTTTTTTGCCATCCTTACATCCATAAAGTCAGCCTCACTCCCTACTCCTTACTCACTACTGACTACTCACTCCTCTTCTTCTCCTCAAAGTAACAAAAAACGACAGTCAAATAACTGTCGCTTTTCATAAAATTATCAGAAGGATACGATCTTATCTGAATAGATCGTTATCGTTGTTCTTTCTGTGGTAGATCTTGTCTTCCATGAATTCCTGAGTCGCCAAGATAGCTGGATTTGGCATTTTCTCATACGCTCTTGAGATCTCAATCTGCTCTTTGTTTTCATGGATTTCTTCCAGACTGTCTGTATGACTGGCAAACTCTTCCAGTTTATTGTGCAACTCTTCTCTCAATGAAACATTGATTTGATTAGCTCTGCGCGCAATAATGGCGATTGATTCATACAGATTACCTGTTTTTCCTTTGATAGAAATCAGGCTTTTGGTTTCAACCACACTAGCGGTATTAGCGCTCATTTGCCTTCTTAGCTTGCTCATTTTTCTGGTTTTTAATATAATTTGTTGATTGTAATTTATACTTATTGACCTCTTCCAGATACTTACTATCTGCATATCGGTCTGAAAAATCCTGACATTCTTCGATCACTTTCTGAAAACGTTCTATCTGTTTCTCTTCATAACTCATTTCCGCATAACGGAAATAAGACCTGATCACCTGTAGTTTGTACTCATCTGCTTTTTTAGAATCCGGAAAATTGTCGGATACATTTCCAAAAGCAATAGCTGCAGCTTTATAGAAACCTAGATTATAATATAACTGGGCACTTTTGAATTCCTTGGCTTCTAATTTCTCCCTACACTTATCAATAATATCTGTGGCATCCTGCACACGCTTTGATGTAGGGTGGGTATTGATAAAAGCCTGCATCAACTGCATGGTCTTATTCGTACTCGTTTGATCTAAATCGATTTTTGGCGATTGTCTGAAATAACAATACGCACGCATATAATCGCATTCCTCTCCTTTTGTACTGTTCGGAAAATTCTCCACAAAACTCTTGAACAGATTCTCAGCATTCATGAAATCGTTCTGGTTATAGTAGGAATATGCGAACTTATAATACATGTCCTCATACCGGGCAGTACCCTTGACATAAGGAAAAATATCTTCAAAGAGCACTTGTGCTTTGGTATAATCTTTTTTGGCATAATACTGTTCAGCCATCTTGTATTTGTACTCGAAATCCTTACTCTTCAATACCTTATTGAACTTATTCGAGCAAGATACCAGCAACAATGTAGCCACTATAAAGACAAAAATCCTATTCTTCCAAGTTGGCAAAATTAGTTAATTATAAGCAATTTAGAAACTTGATTTGGAGAATTGATTATCAGGGAGTTAAGGAAAAGGTAAAAAAAGGGATTGTGAGATGGAAGCTGTGAGCTTTGAGCTGCGAGCTACGAGCAAGATGCTGCTCATGGCTCGTAGCTCGTGGCTCATAGCCAAAGAAAAAGCTGCTCCACTTGCGCAGAACAGCTTTTTTCTTTACCTATTCAAACGAAGGCGTTATTAGTTCTCGCCTTCTCCTTCCTTCAGTTTAGCTTTGATCTCAGCTAAAGCTCCCAGGTCACCCAGGGTTGCTTTTTCTACCTTCGCCTGGATGTTTTTCACCGCTTTCTTGGTATTGTCAGATTCAGCTTTTGCTTCTTTCTTGGCAATTTCCTTTTCTTCAGCTACTACTTTCTCCCAGATACGGGCATGACTCAGAACAATACGCTTTTCATTGCGATCGAATTCGATCACCATGAACTGTGCAGTTTCATCAGCTTTCACCTGAGAACCATCTTCCTTGTTCAGGTGACGGTTAGGTGCAAAACCTTCTAAACCATAAGGCAATTGTACCAAGGCACCTTTGTCATCCTTACGGGTAACGGTTCCTTCGTGCAGACTACCAATAGCGAAAGTTTCTTCTAGGGCATTCCAAGGATCTTCTTCCAACTGTTTGTGTCCTAATTGCAGTTTACGGTTTTCTTTATCGATGCTGAGGATGATGATATCGATGTGCTCACCTACTTTGGTATAATCAGTTGGGTGATTGAAACGCTTCAACCAGCTCAGATCGCTGATGTGGATCATACCACCGATACCAGGCTCCAATTCAACGAATACGCCATATGGAGTGATATTTTTCACCAAACCTTTGTGCTTACTGTTTTCTGGGAACTTGTTCTCGATGGTGCTCCATGGGTCTTCGCTCATTTGTTTGATACTCAGACTCATCTTACGTGCATCTTTATCTAAGGTTACCACTTTTGCTTCGTACTCATCGCCCAACTTGAAGAATTCCTTCGCGTTGATCGGAGTATTTGCCCAAGTGATCTCAGATACGTGTACCAGTCCTTCAACACCAGGTTGAATTTCCAGGAATGCACCGTAATCTTCAATATTTACTACTTTACCTTTCACAACTGAACCTTCAGATAAACCTTCAGGCAGCACATCCCATGGATGTGGCGTCAGTTGCTTCAGACCTAAGCTGATACGCTTTTTGTCGTCGTCGAAATCCAATACCACCACTTGCAATTTCTGATCCATCTTCACCACTTCGCTTGGGTGAGAGATACGACCCCATGAAATATCGGTGATATACAACAGACCATCCAAACCACCAAGGTCCATGAAAGCACCGAAATCTGTGATGTTTTTCACCACACCTTCCAATACCTGGCCCTTCTCGAGTTTGCTCATGATCTCTGCACGCTGTGCTTCGATATCGCTTTCGATCAGTGCTTTGTGAGATACAACGGCATTCTTAATGGCTTCGTTGATCTTCACTACTTTGAATTCCATGGTCTTACCTACGAACTGATCGTAATCAGTTACAGGCTTCACGTCGATTTGAGAACCCGGTAAGAAAGTTTCCATACCGAATACATCCACGATCAAACCACCTTTTGTTTTGCTGGTAACAGTACCGGTGATCACCTCACCAGTCTTGTGTACTTCCACGATACGCTCCCATGCACGGAAGATGCGGGCAGACTTACGGCTGAGGTGCAGATTGCCATTGCGGTCTTCTTTCTCAACAACCATTACTTCTACTTCGTCACCAATTTTCAATCCTTGTACATCACGGAATTCGTTCAGTGAAACCAGACCATCGCTTTTGAAACCGATGTTTACCACCACATCTGTTTTGGTGAGGGCAACCACACCACCGCGAACGATCTCGCCGTCTTCGATCTGCACGAAAGTGTTATCATACACTTTGTCATACTTCACTCTTTCAGCTTCAGCATAGTGACCTAAATTACGGTTGTCAATTCTCCATAAAAAAT
>JACVCQ010000068.1 GCA_016741945.1 Chitinophagaceae bacterium | reverse complement strand
GTGTAACACTGTGGTTAACCCCAGAGCAACGAAGGACACAGCGTTTACGCAGAGGATATCTTCACTAAAATTGAAGACCTGCCATCCGCCTCTCTATATCCGACATCCGAGATCTGCGATCTGCCATCCGCCATCTCACATTACTTCTTCGTCTGTTCAAATACTTCTATCAATTTTCTTGCTGTTTTTTCCCAGGAGAAATCTTGTAGGCGTTGGTGGCCTTTTTGGATGAGGGTTTGTTGGAGTTGGGGGTTGTGTAGGAGTGTGTTGATTTGTTGGGCGATATCTTGGGGGTTATAAGGATCGAAACTGAGAACGGCATCTGCGCCTACCTCAGGTAAACAGGTGTTGTTGGCGACGAGTACGGGTATGCCAAATTGAAAGGCTTCGAGGATGGGAATACCAAAACCTTCATTGTAAGATGGGAATACATAACAGGCAGCATGTTGGTATACTACACCCAACATATCATCAGGTACATAACCGGGCATGATGACCTGATCTTGTAATTGCAGGTCTTGGATGGTTTGTAGGATATTGACAGTATCATCTGAATGCATCTTACCATTGCCTTTTCCTACCAGCACTAGTTTATAGTGGCTGTTACCATTTTGTTGAAACAACTGAAATGCTTTCAGTAAGTTGCTCAGGTTTTTTCTTTTCTCAAACACCCCTACATGCAGCAGGTATGGATGTTGTTGTTGAGTGGGTAACCAGTCGGGGATATTAGCTGTTGTAGTAGTAGGAATTGTTTTTGGTCCGTGGTATATGGTGATGATTTTTTCCGCAGGGATGCCGGTAAAATGCTGTACTGTTTTTTTGGCATATTCAGTGGGTGTGATGATAAAGGCTGATTTTTTTGCGGCAGGTATGGCAATGCGTTTGAATAGTTGTAACCAAATGGGATTATAGTATTGCGGGTATTCAAAAAAGAAAGCATCATGAAACAATTGCACCGTTGTAAAATTCCAATGCAGGTAGGGTGCGAAGTAGTCGTTGCAATAAACGATGTCACATTTTTTTCGCCAGGCTTTGAAAGGTAGTGCCACTTGTTTCCATAGTTGTTGACGGATATGTTCTGTCATCAACATGAATTTATTTCTTCCGGTATAAACAGGAATCCATGTATCAAAGAAGTGAAATGTATGTGGTGTTGTATGTTCGAGTTGCTTAAACTGCCGGCAGAGTTCTTCCAGTGTTGTCTTTTGTCCCGTTTTCGCCAGTCTCAGGTCTCGTATGTCTATTCCGATAATCATCTGAATGGTATTTGATGTTGATCATGACACCTGAAAAGAAGGCAATGACATAACCAATGTAAAGATAAGATTCTGCTTCTGCAGTAAGTATGGGGATGATCATACCCAGTTTCAGAAGTGCGATAAAAATACCGATCTTTTTGGCTCTTCCTTTTTCTTTCACGGCCATTTGTAAGGCTGTTTTGGTAACAGATACATAGATGGCGATGTATAATAACATGGCAATAATACCCGCCTGTACCGCGATGATGAGGAGTTGGTTCTCTCCACCTATATTTTCTCCTGCAAAAGCAGAAACTCTTCCTGCAGCTCCCATGCCATAGCCAAAGGGATTTTTAATGACGGCTTCTATACCTTCTAACCATTGCAGAATATGATAGGCACTGGATGAGTTGGTAAAATTGAGTGTGCCGATGATGAACTGATAAATATCATCGCTGATTAAAAAGATGGCAATGCTTACGATTACAATACCTCCGTAATGAATATAGGTAAGCCATTGTTTTCTTTTAGTAATGTAGGCATAAGCGTAGATAATGAATAAGTAGCTGGCAAATGATGCTCTTGATAGGGCGAATATGATAGAGCATACAGATGCGATGAATGCAACTATTAAAAAGTTAGAAAGTTTTACTTTTTTAGTGTTGGTAGTTGCCAAAGCAAGAATAGCAGCTATGCATACAAGTGTACCTGCTGCATGGTCTAAGGGATTGGCAAAAAAACTGGCAAAACGTTTAAGTCCATCATTTTCTGCTTCGAAAGTCCAGTTAAGACCATAATGTCCAGCCGGTTCTTGCCCTAAAAAAAAGAACATGTAATCAGCATACCCGGTAAAGGTTTGAAAATGGGTATAATTTACAGCTTCCCATAGAACAAGGATGGCTGCGGGTATAGCCAATAAGCAGGCATAATGAAAGTATTTGCTAAGAATGATTTGTTTTAGATCCATAAACCTGCCGGTAAAATAGATGAATGCAAAGAAAGCCATGTTCTTCATAGCAATCAGTTTGTCTTTGAATCCATATTCACCAATGGGCAATACCACATACAAGACTATCCACCCAACATAGGCAATGAATAACCAGTCTGTGGTATGTAAATGTGGTTTTTTTTGAAGCGAAAAAAGAACGGTAGTCAGCGTTAGTAGAATGATAATCTCTTTACAAACTTGTAGAATGGGTATCCAACTTTTCAGATCATATAATGTGACCACCGATAATGTGGTAATATAAATAGGTAGAGCAAATTGAATGAATAGTAAGGCGGCTTCCGGCTTACCCTTTATGATGCGGGTAATGGCAACAGCAAATAACAGTATGTATATGATTGGAAATAGAAACATTATTTTTTCCAGAATCCGTAGATACCATTATCCAGTTCATAGCTTTCCCATGCTTTCTGAACTCTTTCCGGTTGTTGTTTGGCCCATGCCCACATAATGGTTAATCCTTGTTGTAAGGAGGTTTTATCTTCATACCCCAGTAATTCCACAGAACGTTCATGGGTAGAATATGCATTCTTCACTTCATGACGTTGCTCCAGAAATTGGATGCTGGCATTTTCTCCGATCACTTCTTTGAGTATGGTGGCTGCTTCCAAAATACTGGTTTCAACACTGCTACCGAGGTTGATAATTTGTTTAGATGCTTTTGGAGATACCGCAGCATTCCATAATGGAACCAAACAGTCATCGATATAACTAAAAGCCCTTTTCTGGCTTCCGTCTCCGAAGATGGTGAATGGTTTATTGTTGAGGTGCTGGTACATCCATATACCCAATACATTTCTGTATTTATCCCAAATGTTCTGGTTTTCTCCATACACATTATGTGGTCGGATGATACACCAATCTAATCCATGTTGTTCACCTGCAATTTGAATATCCATTTCGCAAGCAAATTTTGCCACACCATAAGGATCAATAGGCTTGGGCTGAGCCGTTTCTGTGAATGGAGGCTCTCCTTGTCCATAAACAGCCATACTGGATGTGAAAACAAGTCGCTTCACTTCATGTTTGATACAGGTATTGACAATATTGGCTGTTGCAATGAGGTTGTTGTTATAGTTGTACTTGCGTATGAATGGACTTAAACCTTCTGCTGCATAAGCGGCGAAATGAAATACATAGGTCACTTTATGCTGGGTGAAAATATCATCGAGATTGGCTGTTGCCAGATCTTTATTGATGAACTCAACCTGAGCAGGAATGTGTTCGATATATCCTCCACTTAAATTATCAATACCTATTATTTTGTATTCGGGATGATGGTTCAGGATCCACTCAGCCATTTTAGAACCAATCATTCCTGCGACACCTGTTATTACAATGCTTTCCATATTCATTTGCCTTTGATCACTTTGCCATTTTTTACATGGAGTCTAGACATCCATCTTTAACAGCCTTGAGGACAGCTTTCATTTTCGAGAATCTTCCCCGGGTCGCAAAATACCCAATAATGAGTGAAACATAAAAAATATTAAACATGAATGCAGTGGGAACACAATACCATGGGGTATACTTTTTCAATACCCATATTCTGTTTCTTTGATTCAGGTAATGTACAATTGGATTTACATATCCTTCTTTACCTTTTGTTTTACTTTTATTAGACATTCCGGCAATATGGTAAATCAAAGCATCCGGATGATATACGAGTGTGTAACCCAATGCCCGTATTCTCATGGATAAATCTACATCTTCGCTGTAAATAAACATTTTGGTGGCGAGTAATCCAGTTTGTTTGAGAATGCTATTGCGTACTAGAAAGGCACAGCCCGTGATCCAATCTGTTTTTTTTAATTGGAGATAAGTGGCGGTAGGTTTTTTAAAAATGCCTTTGGTATAAAAATGACCAATCCATTTTGCATGATAGCTGCCTCCATTCCATAATATATTTCTGTTGTGATGAAAATGAATACGGGGTTGGATGGCACCTACCGTATTATGCGCTATCATATATGTGATGAGATGGTCTAAGAAATCGGGTTCAACAAAAGTATCATTGTTCAACATCATTGAATATTCAAAATGCTGTTGCAGTGAATATTCAAATCCCAGATTGTTTCCCCCCGTAAAACCAAGATTGGTGGATGATTCAAGAAGTACGATATCCGGATGTAGTTGCTTTAGTTGTTGACCCGACTGGTCCTTTGAGCCATTGTCTACTACTATGATTGTATAGTTGTTGTAGTGGATTTTCTTGAGCGAATCAATACAATCATTGGTTACCTGAAAACTGTTCCAATTGACAAGAATAATAGCTACAGAAGGTGGTAATAAGACAGTATCTTGATTCATTGATGTTAAGATTTATGTCCGCGGTATCCACTCAATAGTTCTTCATCTGCTAATACATAACCCGGTTCTTTTTTGCCGAGAAAGAAGAGTCCGCATGCAGCATCGTATACACCGCCTTTTTGGCTATTGTATAAATAGTCAAAGTATTTCCACCAGAACACCAGGAAGCTGCCACAGAAGCTGATCATTTTATCTATTTTTTTCGTAGGCGCAAAACCGGTCATGAAATAGAGTGCTGACCACGCCATTACGGAGCCCGGACCAGCAATAACACCGCTATTGAGTTCAGTGAATTGCCTGAATAATCTTCTATGACCCAAATGTGTGAAGCGATGAAAATCGTATTTCCCCCCATGTACCTGTTGCATGAAGGGGGTTTCTGCATACATCATTCCCTGGGGTTTGAGTACACGATGGATTTCTTTGACACATTGAAATGGATCGAGTACATGTTCCAGTACTGCCTGTGCAATGACCAGATCAAAGGATTCATCTTTGAAAGGAATATGATGGGCATCTAATATAATATTGGTATTGGGGCCGTGTGCTACATCGGATTCTATCAAAATGGTATCTGTAGGAAGTTGTTGTTTGAGGGCGCTAATGCCTTGTCCGTCGATACTTCCGCCAATGATTAAAATTTTGGGTTGCGGAATGTCTGCTATTAACTCTGCAATGGCTGCATAATTCTTTTTACTTTGCTTATTCAGCGTAATATCCGGCTTGAGTTGCTTCAATAATCTGAGTATGGGATTATTGTACTTTTTGAAAAAAATATCCGGGGGGCTTTGATCGGCAAAATCAGTGACTTTAAATACAGGATTTTTACAACTGATGATCACGGGTATACCGAAATAGACAGGATATTCGCATCCGCAGTTACCTGAACAGTTAAAAATATCTCCTTTCCGGTCAAGTGGCAAACGGCATTCCGGACAAATCATTAAATTTTCGAAATCCTGGTACTTCATTTAAGCGATAGTCAATGATTGGAGTGCAAAATAAGTCTTTATATTATTACTCATTTGAATAATAGTTTTATACAATCAACAGAAGTTGAATATTCTAAAGTCATAAGAAAATATAGATAAAATCAATCTCCTGCTTCCTAATTAATAATTTGGTGCTTTTTTCTAATAAAGAAGAGGTATAAAGGGATGGCACATGTTTCAATGATTAATGGATATAAGCCAAAATATTTTTCTGGGAAAAATGTGATGAAAATAAAAGATAGAAGACAGGTGATTATCAGCATGGCGATAGCAATTGTAAAAATGTCTCTATACTTGTTCCGAGAAAGTAGCTCAAGTACATTCAGTACATTCAAAGATGCAACTAATGGAACAAAACTAATGGTACGAATAAATGAGATGGTAATTGGATCACTTTTTCCTGTGAATAGGATAGCAATCAATGGTGCAAAAATGAAAAATGCGATTCCATTGAGTGTAAAAATTATTGCCAATAATTGATTGATTTTTCGTTTAAAATTTCGCCATCCGGTTTGATTTGTTTG
This sequence comes from Chitinophagaceae bacterium, assembly GCA_016741945.1. Taxonomy (GTDB): domain Bacteria; phylum Bacteroidota; class Bacteroidia; order Chitinophagales; family Chitinophagaceae; genus Sediminibacterium. The sequence continues at coordinate 2,929 of JACVCQ010000068.1, read as the reverse complement.
AAATATATCAACAGCTTTAGGAAATAAGGCTCCTGAAAATGCTGCTAATATTAAACGGAATGACCAAACAATTTTATCGCATATTGAATAGGCGCCAAGAATTAAAGGTTGATTGATGGAAGCGATGGTAAAAAGGAAAAAGGATTGTTGTAACTGAACAGAAATATTGTTTCCCACCAAATAAAAATTTTGTTTCAATAGGTCACGAATGGCTGTAAAATTGGGCTTCAATACACCTATCTCTTTTTTGATACAAGTAAATATTGCGATGGCGGCAAAAAATATACAATTGCTGATACCTATATAAAAATTCACCAAAGGCGCATCATCAGGGCTCTTAATCATCAATACAATCAATAGCACAGTTAATAATTTGGCAAATAGATTCATCAAATTGTATATAAAAAGATTCTCTGTGCCGGAGAAATAAAATACAGGGTTAATGGTTTCAGCAAATAGGATCGGTAACGCAAATAATATGTATACTAAGTTTAGATGGGTAAAGTATAGGATCGGTAATAAAAATAAAAGTAGTGTTGTGACTATCAATCTGGTGTAGTAGATGGTAGATAAGGTTGATAATAGTTTTATCTTATCATTCTTATGAATTACTACATCCTTGATACCCGATAATCCCGTACCATAATTCACGAAAATGCCGGCCAATAGCACAGCTGAATTGGTAACCATAACTACCCCAAATTTTTCAATTCCAATGATGCGTATGATTAATGGAAAGAGTAGAATTTGGATAACTATATTGGATGCTTGAATAAATCCAAGATGAAAAAAGTTTTGTAAGAACGAAAGATTCGATCTTATCAAGTGAAAAAGAGCGTTATATCCGGATTTTAGCATTCAATAATAATCATAGATGATTTAGAAGACTTTATTTACTCCATTGAATATTTTGTTTAATAGCAGTTACCGTCAAGAACTTAGATCCAAATACTTGATTTTCGCCACTTAGCGCTTTATTGATAAGGCTATTTGCTGCTATTACACAACCATTGGGTATAATCGAGCCTTTTAAAATAAGGGAACGGCATCCAATCCATACTTGGTTGCCTATGATAATTTCAGCAGGGGGATTTTCTATTTCTGCTTTCTCATTTTTTATGTGATGAAAATCAGAATCCATGATAAGTATATCCCAAGAAAGAAGGCAATCATTGCCAAAAAGAATTTTTTTAAATGCCAGAATGGTACTTTCTGCAGTAATTGAGAAGTTGTTACCCAGCCATAATTCACCCGTTTCACCCACTGTTATCTTTGATCCATGTCCAATATCTGCATCCCCTCCAAATATTACTTTACCTCTAACGTCCCATATACTTCTTGATCGCTTTTTATCGAATATGCTAATATCGCCATATCCAATTCTAATCATTCCGGTTCTAATTGGGCTATTGATGGTAATAACCCCACTTGTTTTACGTAAATAGGTTTTTGATGATACCCAGAAAGGAAATCGAATCGCTTGCCGCCAAGGTAAATACTTAAAATTGAAATAAATGGTTTTCGGATTAGCTCGCAAAATGGCTTTAAGTAACTGGAGGTTTTTTTTCATGTAGTTTACTTAATAAATAAGCTTTGTTTCAATAAGTAAATTTAATTGATAGCCAGTTGAACTGAAAAGATGCTGTTGTAAAATAAAAATATCCTTAGATTCATTTATTAGAAGCGCATCGTCAGGAATAAGCAAATTTTTACACCCCAACAAATTTCATCATTTTTCATGATACTTACAAATGAAACCATTGAGTGTCTATAACTGATCTTTTATTGAATTTTTGCGCATAATGAAACTCTTATTGAGTTTTATACACCACTAAATGACCAGAAGGGTTGGTAGAAATGATATTTCATCAAATTATTTGTATGTTATAGCAGTGATGCGAATATTGTCAATAGACCAGCTTTTGAGACACAGACTATTGGCTGGATAGAGTACATCATTTATTGCAAGTTGAAATGCTCCTGTATGTGACGTGGTGTATTGAATTTTATACCATGATGAACCATTCATTTGACCCATGTTTGAACAAACACCTGGGAAAAAGCCCCATGAATTACTAAAGGCTTTATTATTTGTCGGATTACCATTGTAATTAAAATTATCCGGAAAGGATTGGCTATTCATGCCATTTGAAAAAGTGGTTAAAAAAACTGAGTTTCCATTAATACTCATTTGCCAGATATCCGGATTTGTGGCAGCCGGATAAATATAATTTCCCTCCCATTTGTCATGTATATATAAGTCAAATTCAACTTTAACTGCATTATGACTTGGAATAGTATCTAGATTCAGAACAATAAAATTATTATTGAACCTGCCCAATACTTTTGAATTATTGAAAGAAATAATTTTTGTAGAATCTAATAAACCTCCGGTTCCATAAATCGCAAAAAGATGATTTTTGCCATTCTCAAAATCATTTTCATAAATGATTGATTTCTCAGGAAGGTCTTTAAAGCATGAATGCAACAAACAACTCACCAATACCATTGTTAACCAGATTGCTGACCGCTTCTTTTGAGGTGTGGTTTTTATATGTGTGAAATACATACTGTAAAAATAGGCTAAATGAATGGTTCTCTATTCGGCTTAATAAGATGGGGATGCTACTTTCCAAGGATGAGATTTATCGACTGTTACCACTATTTCCATGGCTTCTTTGAAAAATGGGATGGTATTTCCAATATTCATCAGTGATATCCTGAATGTAGCTTTCCAATTGTGTGCTTTTTCAACCGGTTTATAATGAAATTTCCGGATGTCCAAACTGAATCCATCATTTAACATCTTAAAATAATCCCTGATCTCACTCGCTGAATATTCTTCCCAGTGGTGGCCATAGGTTACGGTTGGAAAAGTAGCTTTTACATCCATGCCTATGGCTTTGCATCTAATGAGGTTGTATAATGT
>JACVCQ010000067.1 GCA_016741945.1 Chitinophagaceae bacterium | reverse complement strand
TTACGATTCTGAAGATGCATATGTTGGATTGGAAATCAAACCACAAGGTATCAAAGCAAAATATTGTCCTGATTACCTGTTGAAAGCTGCTACCAAAGCATGGGATGATGCAGTACAACTGGGTGAACAACATGGTTACCGTAATGCTCAAACTACTGTAATCGCACCAACCGGTACCATTGGTCTGGTAATGGATTGCGATACGACTGGTGTGGAGCCTGATTTCGCTTTGGTGAAATTCAAGAAATTATCAGGTGGTGGTTATTTCAAGATCATCAACCAGTCTGTACCTCAGGCATTGAAAAATTTAGGATATAACGAAACAGAAGCTTCTGCCATTGAAAAATATGCTGTGGGTGCCGCTTCTTTTGAAGGTGCTCCTTTCATCAACAATGAAACATTAGCTGCAAAAGGATTTACGGCTGATGAGATCGCTAAATTGAATGGCGCTGCTAAATCTGCTTTTGAGATCGGATTCATCTTCAACCGTTTCACATTGGGTGATGAGTGCATGCAGCGCTTAGGATTCAAAGAAGAGCAATATGCTGATTGGAGCTTCAACCTGCTGGAAGCATTAGGTTTCACTGAAGATCAAATCGATGCAGCCAATGATTATGTATGTGGTACCATGACCATCGAAGGTGCGCCATACCTGAAAGATGAACATTTGTCTGTATTTGATTGTGCGAATAAGTGTGGTAAGAAAGGTGAGCGTTATATCCACGCATACGGACATATCCGTATGATGGGTGCTTGTCAGCCTTTCCTGAGTGGAGCGATCTCTAAAACCATCAACCTGCCACACGAAGCATCGGTAGAAGAGATTGCTGATTGTTATATGTTGAGCTGGAAATTAGGTCTTAAAGCAAATGCACTTTACCGCGATGGTTCTAAATTGAGTCAGCCATTGAGCAACAAGTCTGATAAGAAGAAGAAAGAAGAAGATGCTTCAAGCGACAAGCTGCAAGCTGCAAGTGAAGAAATACCTGCTCTCGAAACAGGTTCTAATATTGTTGACCTGAGTCAATTGACTGTGGATGAATTACTAGATGAAGTACAGAAGCGTATGAATGCTTCTACGGATACCAAATTGAAGCGTCAATTGTCAACCATCGTTGAGAAAAAATCATTACCGGCTAAGCGTCGTGGTTTCACTCAGAAAGCAAAGATCGGCGGACAAGTGATTTTCTTACGTACCGGTGAATATGCTGATGGAACATTGGGTGAGATCTTCATTGATCTGGCAAAAGAAGGATCAACCCTTCGTAGCTTCATGAACTGTTTTGCTATTGCAGTTTCTGTAGGTTTACAATATGGTGTACCTCTGGAAGAGTTTGTGGAGAAGTTTGTGTTCACCAAGTTTGAACCATCCGGTATGGTAGACCATCCAAATATCAAGACCACCACTTCACTGGTAGACTTTGTATTCCGTGCATTGGCTTATGAGTACCTGGGAAGAACAGATCTGGTACATGTGCTGGATCGTCCAACCATCGGTAACACCGGAGAAGATGATGGCGATGCTACTTTGCTTGGGAAGCCTGAGTTGAGCAGTGTTCGTGTAACTGCTCCATCAGCCAATACCACTCCTGCTGCACAGCCTCAGAAATTACAGCGCGCAACAGCAGCCGTAAAAGCAGAAAACAGCGGAATGGATGCGGTAAATGCAGCAGCTAAGAACATGCAAAGTGATGCGCCTGCTTGTAATACTTGCGGACATATCACCATTCGCTCAGGTACTTGTTATAAGTGTTTGAACTGTGGAAATAGCATGGGTTGTAGCTAATGCTGTATAGTTTGGTCAGGCAACCAACTATAGCATCATAAAGATGAAAATTGTTAGTAAATACAATGAGAAACCGCTTCCTTTTAGGGGCGGTTTTTTGATGTGTGTTACGAATAGATCCTTCGTCGCGATTTCCGACTTCGTCGGAACGCTCCTCAGGATGACGGGTGAAGGGTGTATATACCGGTGCGTGGAGGGAGAAAAAACAATGGACGCTTTGCGCCATTGTTTTTTCTCCCTCCACACACTTTTTTGTTTCGTCCACCCGTCATCCTGAGGAGCAGTAATAACCGCAGGTTATTGCATGCGACGAAGGATCTAGCAATTACACTCTGCCTCAGACCATAACATCGTCCTATTTGTATTGTATGCGGTTATTTTTAACATCAATAACCATGAATATGTATAGCAGGGATATGTTTACTTATTAACGAATTTGTCTAGAGCCACCATTTATACTGGGGTTACTTCCAATCTGGTAAAACGAATCTGGGAGCATCGAAATGGCATATATCCGGATAGCTTTACCCCTAGGTATAATGTTCATATTTTGGTGTATTACGAAGTATATGAATCTATTATTGTTGCTATTGATCGTGAAAAAGAAATCAAAGGCTGGAGTCGTCAAAAGAAAAAGACTTTAATTGAAAATAAAAATCCTCATTGGGCTGAACTAATGATCCTTCGTCGCATGCAATAACCGGTGGTTATAACTGCTCCTCAGGATGACGGTTCAGCGGTGTGTATACTGGTGCGGGGAGGGAGAAAAAAGATGGACGCTTTCCGTTTATCTTTTTTCTCCCTCCCCGCACTTTTTTGTCCCGCCAAACCGTCATCCTGAGGAGCGTTCCGACGAAGTCGGAAATCGCGCCGAAGGACCTAGCGTTTGCACAATTATTTGCATTACACTCCACCTCACACCAGAACATCGTCTTGTGCGAAGTACTTCGCTTTAATTTTACCACCGTATATATTGAGTATATTAAAATTCTACAATCAAGAATATGGTCAAAACATAATACAAAACCTACACCCTTGCCGAAATGAAAGATACCTATATCGGAAAAAGAGGTACCAAGGCAAGAGAGCAATATGAATATGAACTCAACATGGAGCTTGTAAGTCAAATGATCAAAAAAGTTCGGCAGGAACGTAATCTTACTCAAGAGGAGTTGGGTAAGTTGGTGGGTGTTCAAAAAGCACAAATATCAAAACTGGAAAGCAGTGCCAACAGTGCAACATTAGATACCATTATAAAAGTGTTTAAAGCTTTACAAGCAAATATTCAATTCACTGTTACGGTTGATCAAAAAATGCTTAGGTTGAACTAGCACTATTTCCTTCCAACAAATACCACTTCCAGCCTATCTTTATTTCTGTCAAACAAATTTGAATGTCACACTGGTTATTCTCTTATGGAACCCTTCAAAAGCCCAAAGTACAACTGGAATCTTTTGGTCGATTATTGGAAGGTCATCCGGACGAGTTGCTCGGTTATACGCTCGGACAATTGGAGATTACCAACGAGGCTGTATTGGCTACCAGTGAACAGTTGTTTCATCCGATTGCCATTCCTGCCAATCAGGATCAGTCTATTCAGGGTATGGTATTTGAAGTTACAGAGGCAGAACTGCAAAATGCGGATCAATATGAAGTGGAAGCTTATCAGCGCATCTCAGTGATTTTAAGATCTGGCAAAAAAGCCTGGGTGTACGTTCAACGATTGTAATCATTCAAATCATCTTTTCTTTATCTTGAGGTGAATTCACCCTATTGCTTGATTCATATTACTATTCATGCCATCAAAACCTATTTCAGAAATGACAACTGAAGAATTGCAAAAAACAGACAAGTCGTTAAAGCTTGCCATTCAAATTATGGGAGTAGTTCTTGTGCTGATGACGGCATCTTCTATTTATATTTTTACCCAAAAAGGCTTTAGTACAACAACTGTTCTTCCGATTGTATTTCTTCCTCTGTTTACAATGAATATGGCCAATCGGAAAAAAATAAAAGCAGAATTACTATCAAGAAATCATCAATAATCTTATTCTCATCCGCCCAGGCGGACAAATTCTTAAATTCTTATGGGAGATCTCCAAATTAAAAAACAACCTAAGAAATACGATGCAGTCATCGTAGGTTCAGGAGCGGGTGGTGGTATGGCTGCTTATGTATTGGCCAATGCCGGGTTAAAAGTTTGTTTGTTAGAAGCAGGTGCTGATTATGATCCTGCAAAACATTCTTCTCAGTTGAAAAATCCATGGGAGTCGCCACGCAGAGGAGCCAGTACCAAGTTTCGTCCTTTTGGCGATTTTGATGGATGCTTCTGGGGGTGGGAAATTGATGGAGAACCCTACACCATGGCGGAAGGCAGTGATAAATGGGATTGGTGGCGTGCTCGTATGATCGGTGGACGTACTAATCACTGGGGAAGGATCTCTTTACGTTTTGGTCCAAAGGATTTCAAACGCAGAAGTATTGATGGACTCGGTGATGATTGGCCGATCAGTTATGACGATGTAAAACCTTATTACGATAAGATCGATAAATTATTGGGTGTATTTGGTTCATTGGAAGGATTGGAGAATGATCCGGATGGAATTTTTCTTCCACCGCCCAAACCACGTTTACATGAATTGATGATCAAGAAAGCTGCAACGGGTATTGGTGTTCCGGTGATTCCATCCCGTTTATCGATTCTTACCAAACAAATCAATAAAGAAAGAGGAGAATGTTTCTATTGCGCCCAATGTGGCAGAAGCTGTAAAGCGACAGCAGATTTCTCATCATCTTCAGCATTGGTACAACCGGCGGTGAGAACAGGAAATGTTGATGTGATTACACAAGCCATGGCACGTGAAGTGATTACCAATAGTGAAGGTATTGCAACCGGTATTTCTTATGTTGATAAAACAGACATGATGGAATACCAAGTGAGTGGTCGTGTGGTGATCCTTGCAGCAAGTGCTTGTGAAACAGCCCGTCTTTTGCTCAATTCAAAATCTACCAGGCATCCCAATGGATTGGCCAATAGCAGTAACGTAGTAGGTAAATACCTGCATGATTCTACTGGTGCTGCCTTAGGGGGTGTATTGCCCGAACTCTTTGGCCGTAAACGTTACAATGAAGATGGGGTGGGTGGTATGCACGTATATACACCTTGGTGGCTAGATAATAAAAAATTAGACTTCCCTCGTGGGTATCATATTGAATATTGGGGCGGTATGAGTCAGCCGGCTTATGGATTCGGCTTTGGTATGCAAGGTATGAATGGTAAATATGCAGTAAATGGAGTGAAAAAAGATGCAGGTGGTTATGGTGCTTCATTGAAAGAAGATGTTCGCTATTTCTATGGAGCAGGTGTAGGTATGGCAGGTAGAGGGGAAGCGGTTCCAAGGATTGATAACTATTGTGAGATCGATCCAAAAGTGGTAGATAAGTACGGTATTCCTGTTTTGCGTTTTCATACCACCCACTCAGATTATGAGATCAAGCAGGCCAAACACATGAAGGAAACATTTAAAGAGATCATGCATGAAATGGGTGCCATCATTACCTGGGGTGGTGATGATGATGCTTCCAATAATTATGGCCTCGCCAATCCGGGTAACATCATTCATGAAGCAGGTACCGCACGTATGGGTAACGATAAGAAAACCTCAGCATTGAATAAATGGAGTCAGGCACATGATTGTAAAACATTGTTCTGTGTAGATGGGAGTCAGTTTACATCACAGGCTGATAAAAACATCACCTGGACAATTCTTGCTCTATCTATGCGTGCATCGGAATACATCATTGATGAAATGAAAAAACAAAATCTGTAAATCTACTCGTCTCGTTTAAAACGAGATGAGACAAAACATATTCATATGGACAGAAGGAAATCCATTAAAGCATTAGTAGTAGGTACGGTAGCCACCGGTGTATTGGTGGATGCTTGTAAGCCTACAGATAAAAAGGAAAATACGACTGCATCTGCCGGTCTTGATGACAGGATGGAGGAAGAGAAAAAGTATCTCGCTAAGCTAGAGAAGGAAGAAAAATTCTTTACCGATCATGAAATGGCGACCATTACTATTCTTGTAGACATCATTGTTCCAAAAGATGAAGTGAGTGGTAGTGCAACTGATGCAAAAGTTCCGGACTTTCTGGAATTCATTGTAAAAGATATGCCATCTCATCAAACCCCTATGCGTGGTGGATTGCGTTGGTTAGATATCCAATCATTCAAACAGTTTGAAAAGTCCTTTGTAGACTGTACGTCAGCACAAAGAATACAATTGGTAGACCAGATCGCTTATCCGGAAAAAGCCAAGCCTGAAATGGCACAAGGTGTTTCTTTCTTTAACCTGATGCGTGATTTAACCTTGACAGGTTTTTATACTTCTGAGATCGGCGTAAAAGACTTAGATTATCGAGGTAATGTTCCGAATAAATGGAATGGAGTACCGGATGATATATTGAAACAATACAAATTGGCATATTCTGAGCGAGAGTTGAAAGAATGCGCCAGTTATAGCTAATCATATTAATTGGCCGGTTAATTTGACTGGCCTTTTTTCTTGCAAATTGGTATAAGAGGTATTATCTTTTCTCTCTAAACCCTACTGCTTGAGAAAATATTTTGCTGATCCGGGCATTTGGATATTAGTATTGATGAATGCTTTTGTGATGTATTATTATATGAATCATCCCGATTCTATTCATACCATCATCGCATTATTTTGGTTACAAAGTGTCATCATTGGGATCTTTAATACACTAGATATCTTCACGTTATCTAATACGGTACCCGGTAGTTTTGAAATCAATAACGAAAGTGGTAATAGACAAGGGTGTGCTGGATTTTTTTTTCTGTTACACTATGGCTTCTTTCACATGATGTATCTATTATTTCTAGTACCATCAGTAATTGATTTACAAAAATTGGACTGGTCTTTTTTGCGTATTACTTTTTGGCTGTTAATAGCATGCTCTACGATAGAATTTATCAGGGATAAAGTAAGAAATAAAAGTGAAGCTGTAAATATCGGGATGATGTTTTTCATGCCTTATGCAAGAATTATTCCCATGCATGTGATAGTGATACTCCCTGCCTTTTGGCCAAAAGCGCCGGGTTTTTTGTTTTTGGCATTAAAAGTAGTAGCAGATGTGATCATGTATATTATTTATAAAAACAAGGTGTTCGTGGCTGCAAATCAGTTGAGTAGAAGCAATAAATAATGTTTCGAAAAAATGACTTGCATAAATAAAGAATGCGGAGTATTTTTTGTTGCTGTATAAAATAACCCTGACATGAAGAAGTCTTATCTCTTGAGGATATTACTATTACTCACGCAATTATTTATTTTTTTGATTGGGATGAGTCAAACTCTGAAGCTCATACCTTTCCGTAAAGGAACAAAGTGGGGCTATGCGAATGAAAAACGTATTCTGATAGTACCTGCAAAGTATGATTCGGTTAGTATTTTTTCAAATGGTCTCGGATCGTTTAAAGTAGGGCAACTCTGGGGTGTTCTAGATGGAAACGGTAAGGAATTCATTCCAGCCAAATATACTTACATAAGTAACTTTTATGGCAATTGTGCCATTGTAAGAAAAAAAGTAGTAACTGCCAGTAGTTATGGCATCATCAATCGCGCTGGTGTAGAGATTATTCCGGATGAGTATGATCAGTTTTATATGTTATCCCATGGGCTTATTAAAGCTAAAAAGGGATCACAGTTTGGCTTATTTGACTCTACAGGTAAAGAACTGCTTAGAGCTTTGTATCAATCTATCGGAAATTTCTCTGAAGGTTTTGCGACTATTCAATATGCTGATAAATATGGATTTGTAGACAGCACTGGGAAAGTATTCCTAATGCCTGAAAAATATACAGGCGCAAATGCATTTTCAAATGGATTTGCATCTGTAAGTGTTGGAGAGAAATTTCGCAGATTAGATCATAGTTATGTAAACAAGAATGGGATAGCATTAGGAAGGTATGGATCAGCAGGGAACTTTTCTGATGGGGTGGCAGTTATACGACCAATTGGGAGAGAAGATTATCAGGTAGCTTTAATAGATACCAATCAGCGAATAATTTTTCGAGGTACTAAGCACATGACACAAATTGAAAATTTTAAAAATGGAGTAGGTATTTATACAGTTGTCATGAATGGTGACTCATTGACTGAATCTGAATATTACTTGAGTTTATCAGCAAGAGTTGAAAAAAGAGGGTTAATTAATCGGTACGGTAAAATAATAATACCACCCGCATACGATCGTATTTATACCACTTCATGTTCTAAATACCTTGTCTTGAATAAGGATAAATATGGAGTATTGGATATTAACGGTAAAGAACTGTTGCCCACTAAATATGATAAAATCATTTTCGGAGGAGATACCTCTGTTTGCTTAGTGAAAGAAAATAGCAAGTGGGGTGTTTTTTCCGCCAATGGCAAGGAGTTGTTGAAAAAGCGCTATGATAGTATTGGTAATTTCAATGAAAACCTAGCAGTGATAGTATCTAATAACAAATACGGTTATATTGATAAGACAGGTAAAGAAGTGGTACCGCCTCGTTTCGAATATGCACTCTCTTTTGGTTTAGATGAGGTCGCTTTTGTTATTCAGAATAATTTATGGGGACTAATCGATAAAAAAGGAAAAGTTATTCGTGAGCCAAAATATGATGTTCGAACCTACAAAGAGTCGTATACTGATAGAATGATTCCCATTCCTTATTTTTTTACTGATGGCATCTCACGTGTTATATATAAAGGAATGGCTGGCTATATAGATAAAACCGGTAAAGAATATTGGGAGAATAATTTTTAATTCTCCCAATATCACCATTAGCTTACAGAACTGCCAGGATTGATTTTCTCTTCCGGATTGATAAAGTGAAGTTTTCCATTGTTATCTTCTGCCATCAGTATCATTCCATTGCTTTCAATACCTCTCATTTTACGTGGTGCTAAATTTATAACTACGGTTACTTGCTTTCCCACAATCTCTTCGGGTTTGAAATGCATGGCAATACCTGATACAATTGTTCTTGTTTCAAAACCAAGGTCTACCTGTAGTTTCAATAATTTATCAGCTTTCTCCACTTTTTCTGCAGCAACAATCGTCCCCACTTTCAAATCAATCTTGGCAAAATCATCAAATACAATCTCAGGCTTTATAGTAACCTCTTTAGTCTCATTACTCACTACTGACT